>JBIIMV010000011.1:0-11344 GCA_044337805.1 Bacteroidia bacterium | reverse complement strand
AATTAATATTCGAGCCTTCCATGCGTGTCACAGCCGCTTCTTTGGCTACAGAGCTGATATCTTCTGTTGATTCCTTGTCGGCATCTGAACTCCGTGACTTTGAGCCCAATTACCTGAAGCCATTTTATTTTCCTGACACCGGCAAGGGTTAACAATCCTTTAACTCAGGCATAATTTTCTGGACTTATCCGGCCGGCATCTTTGTAAGGTGTTCGCAAGAGGTATAATCATATTCATCAATCTATTTTTTTTATTTCTTGGGGCCTGCACCAAAGACAGGTTGTATACCCCCACCCCGTCAGTATTGTCAAAGGATACACTGAGACCTGATTCAGGCGCAATATTTTTAAACGAAATTATGGCCTCGGCGGGTGGCTCTTATCCCGATCCGGCTGATGGAGCCTCGGATGACTGGTTTGAGATTTATAATTCAGGCAGCTTTCCCTTGAATTTATCAGGCTGGGCTTTGTCAGATGACCCCGCCGACCCTCTTAAATCGGTGTTGCCGGATAATGCCGCTGAACTCACTATTCCTGCAGGCGGATATATGGTTTTTTGGGCCGACGATACACCGGCTCAGGGGGCCAGGCATGTGGCGTTCAAACTAAGCAGTACAAATGGTGATAAATTGCTTTTTTATAAGCCATCCGGAAATTTGATAGATTCTGTTTCTTTCGGCCCTCAAACTCAGGATGTTTCCTTTGGTCGCTCCCCTGATGGAACTAATGCATGGCGAATTTTGTCTAATCCAAGTCCCGGTAGTAAGAATCAATGAATTCACTGACATTACTGCTGATGTTTTTTCTCTGCCAATTCCAGGGAAATAAATCGGGTGAATTTCTTCGTTCCTCAAGGAAAATCAATATTGGGGTGGATGAACCATCCGACATATGTCGGGTAGGAAGCCAGGATTATTTTTTTATAGTCTGCGACAATGGGGGGCTTTATAAGTGGTTTTCCGATGGGAGAAAAATGAAAATGAAAACCAAACTGTGGGATCCGGAAGGTGTTTGCATGTCAGGTGAAAACCTCTGCGTGATGGAGGAATCACCTCGTCGGCTGGTTTTGATTGACACCTCTGATTTCTCGGCATTAAGCTCTTTAACTTTGCAGCATCAGGGAGGCAGAAATCAGAGTTTTGAATCTATTGCCTTCGACGGTAGCAAGGAATACCTTACATGTACCGAAAAAAATCCTGCCGAGTTCAGACTGCTGAATTCCCTCTTTAATGAAACAAAAAGATTCAGTATTGAAAAAATTCATGAGGTGTCTTCTATTACATTTCACCGCGATCAATGGTGGGTGCTCAGTGATGAACAAAGCAAGGTTTTTGTCCTCAACAGAGCCTTCGTAATTACTCGTGAATTAAGTTTTGATGTCCTTAACGCCGAGGGAATTGCTTTTTCGTCGTCAGGTGAAATGATGATTGTTTCTGACGACCTTCATACCATTTATTACTTCACCCTGCCATGAACAGGACCTTATCGCTTATATTTTTTATAATGCTTTCCGGCTTGTTCTCTTCGGCGCAGATAACGCTCGGGACAAAAGATCATGTGATTGAGCTTAGCGGACAGTTAAGTACCTTTTATAACTACAGGTTTCAGGAAGTTGGTAATAGTACCCTTGACCATAACCGTTTCGATTTGCGCGATGCCATTGTTCAGGTAGAGGGAAGAACACGAAGTGCTTTTGGTTATGAATTGCAAATGGACTTTGCTGACCTCATGCAAAATCAAGGTGTTATCACGGATTTTGAAAATCCGGGTTTGATGGATGCCTTTATGTTTAAGCAGTTTCACAACGTTGAAATTAAAGCGGGTTATATGAAAGTGCCGTATTCATGGCAGAGTCTTGTTCCTTTCTTTCGAAGTCCTTTCTGGCAGCGTGCTGAAATAAGCCGCGGTGACTTCTTCAGCCGCCGTGATGTTGGTGTTCTGTTACATACAGAGCTTTTGCATAACCTTATTGAAATTGATGCCGGTGTGTTTAACGGAACAGGAGAGGCTTCACTGCGCGGAAGAAACGACGCCAGCGGAGCACCGGAATTTATTGGGAGGGCATTTTTAAGTTGGCCGGCTCGTTACCGTTACCAGTATTTCGATTTGGTGCATGTGCCTGTTCCTGTTTTGGGCCTTGGCTTGAATGGGCGTTACACAAGACGCGACTTGCCAGCCGGCGAAGCTTTTCCTCCCGGTACCAATGGTGCTTTCGGATTAAGGATGATAGATGGCACAAAAGCCTCTTCTTCTGTTGATTTTAATTTTCAGTTCCGCGGATTTTCGCTGAATGCTGAGATTCATCGTATCGTCAGTAGCCCATTCGACACCAGCAGTTTCTTATTTCGCGGCACTCCTTTATCATTTAATCAGGGTTATTTTACTACAGGAGCATTGGTTCTTCAGACACAATACTATTTCAGAAAAATAAAAACGGGTGTCGCTGCTAGGTTCGAGGATCTGAACATTCATGACCTTGCGCCAGGTAATACACAAAGACTATCCCTGGCACTGATGTGGATGCCTCGCTCTTATTCATCTGCATTAAAAATTCAATTTACCCGAATACTGACCAGAGAGGCACTGGCGGATATTCAATATCCTGCTTTCATCAGAGCAGGCTGGCAATGGAAATTCTAAAAACCATGAAACAAATTTTCACTTTTCTTTTCTCAATGGCCGTTCTGTTTTCACAGGCCCAGCCTTCCGCACTCCGTATTAATGAGGTGATGAGCTCTAATGGCTCAACCGTCTTGAGTGGTTATGGCCTTTACTCTGATTGGATTGAATTCTACAATACAGGCAACCAAATTGTCGACATTGGGGGAATGTACATCTCCGACGACGCTCTGAATCTTACGAAGTATCGTTTTCCATTTGGTCAATCGCTGGAGCTGAATCCCGGCGGCTTTTTTCTTGTCTGGGCCGATGATAGCGCCAACGCAGAACACACGAATTTCAAATTGAGCTCCATCGGAGAAAAGGTCTTTCTGGTTGATACCAACGGCACTTCCATCGTTGATAGTGTTACCTTTCCTGCCTTGGCAGCCGATCAGAGCTGGGGTAGAAGCGTCGATGGCACAGGTGCATTTCAAAGCTTTGCTCCGGGCGCTGCCACTCCCTCTGCCAGCAATAATTTGCTTAGCAGCGGTCAATTGAAAGCGTTGGGCCATCTGCAGGTATTTCCCAATCCTGCTTCTGATTTTTTCTCAGTAAAAGGACTTGCCTCACAGGCGAATGTTGAATACATAAAATTGTTCGCATCCGATGGTTCTTTGCTGAAGATTTTCACTAGCCCGGACCTTGTAAACGATGGATTCAGGATTGACGATTTATCAGCCGGAGTTTATTTCGTTAAGTTGCGCACGCATGGCACAGAAGTCACGATGCCTCTGATTCGTATGTGATTTTATCTTGTAGTGCTAACTGCAATAATTTCGATTTTTCTTTCCTTCGCCGCAGATAAACTATAGACCGACTTCGCCTGGTCATTCGGATTGTCACTCACTTGAGTAGTTGACTTGATTTCGCCTATCTGTTCCTCCTTAATATTCAGTGTACCATTCGTCATATAGGGCAACAGTGCACTGCCGTTCCATTCCTTAAAGTAGTTTCTCAAAGATGATGTTCTCCTTTTGGCGAGGTTAATGTTATAATCGGTGGATGCAAGCGGGCTGCAATATCCTTTCATGATGATTTCAATTTTGCCGCCGCGTAAAAGAATATCATGCATGATGTTCGTAAAGTCTTCAAGTCCTCTTATTCCGGCCCTCACCGAATCTTCAAAGAAATCCTCCATCTCTGTTATTGCTTTTTCTTTTTTGCCTTCTTTAAGTCCTCTCGAATATGCTTTCAAATAGTTGTCTTTTTCTTTGAGGTATTCTTCACAGGTCTGCTTGTAGTTTTTATTTGTTGTGGTATTGAGGGTCTTACGGTCGGGCTCATCATTGTTAAAGAAAAGCGATAAGGGAACCAGGGTTGTAATTTTATTGCCGAGGAGAAAAAGTGTATCAGCAGGTTCTGTGATGATTTCTTGGTCATCGGTCTGCGGAAAATCAACACTGAAAATATCATTACAGCAGCTCTGATCAGGATTTTTTTTGTCAGGTCGGTTTGATGAAAACCATGCCTTTTTGCGATCATCCGAAAGGGTGAAATTCACTTCATGATATCCTGTGTTGAAGGGCACCCCCATATTTTCTGCTTCTGAAAATCCGGCATCCAGCATTTTTGCCCTAAAAATGTCGAAGCCTCCCATTCCGGTTCTTCCATCGCTGCTAAAAAATAAAAGGTGACACGGGCTGCAAAGGAAAGGACTAACCTCATTTCCGGGAGTATTTATTTGCGGACCGGCATTGACCGGTTTTTGCCACGTTCCGTCAATATTTCGTCTGCTCAACCAGATATCCATGCCTCCCAGCCCTCCGTCACGGTCAGAGGCAAAAAACAGATATTCAGTATCTCCTATTCTACCCAGCGCCGGATGTGTTTGCGTTTTTCCTTTGATATTTAAATCTTCAGGAAGCAGCACGAGACTGTCGATGCTATTTTCTTTTATGTTGCATTCTGCGAGCTTACACCTGAGCAATCCGTCGTCTTTTTTGCATACACTGCAAATGCTATATTCTCCTGATTTATTTTGTGTTACCGACGACAAATGAACGGCAGTGTCGGATCTCAGTGAAAACGCTTTTTCTCTTGAGGCAATCTTCCATTTTCTGATTTGATTTTTTCCGGTTGAATTTCCGGACGAAGAATAATAAAGAAAACCCTTAAGGCTCAGGGGAGCAAGATCAGAGCCCGGACTATTTACAAGCGAGTCTGCACGGCTAATTCCGACCTCAACCGGGTTTTTCAAGGCCGCCAATGCAAAGGTGCAGTCCTCAATTCCCCGCTTAGAGGCTACACCAACCGGAGGATATTTTTTTTGAAAGCGACGAAACGATTTTTCAAAGATTTTTGATGCCTCTTTGTACTTGCCCTGAATTTTTATAGTCTCGCCATAATAGAATAAGGCCCAAGGAAAATTTTTCCCGTTATCCTTTTCAGAAACCTTCTTATAAGCCCTTTCAGCATGAACAAAATCATTACTGAGCCTTGATGCCTCGGCATAGTCATACCACCACCTGTAATCAGAAGAATCTTTTTTTAGTGCTTCTGCAAAGTATTGGGCAGCAGAAAAATAATCTTGCTGTTGCATAGCTTCACCTGCTTTGGCAGCAAGCTCACTCGGTTTCTGTGCAACAGCCTGCAAGCATCCCAAAGCGATGGTCAGACTCAAAAAAATGGCAATGAATCTCATCTTTCCAAAGTTAAGGAAACTGCATTTACCTGAAGGTGTTGGAGGAATATTCATCCGAAATGGCGCTGCTTCGTTAAAGCCTGCTAAATTTGTTGCCCTCTCATGCGTCAGATAGCAGGAATAATCTGGAAAACACTCTTCCTTCTGCATTTCACGATTTCCCTCGTGTTGCTATATCCATTCTTTGCCATTCTGCTTTCCAGGCCTCGTTGGTATCGTTCCTGCTTCAGGCTTATGCGTTTTTGGGCGCATCTGCTCATCTGGCCAATGGGAATATTTTATCGTACAAAATACCTTTACAAACCTGCACACGGCAGGCGCTATGTTTTTGTTTCAAACCATACCTCTTATCTCGATATTATTATTTCTTACTGTGTGCTGGAAGATTACTTCATATACATGGGAAAGCAGGAGCTCAGCAGGGTTCCGTTATTCAATGTCTTTTTCAGGAATATGAATATTCTGGTAGACCGCAAAAGCAGGATTGGATCTCACAAGGCATACAAGCGCGCTGAAGAGGAACTTAGAAAAGGGCATTCACTCATCCTTTACCCTGAGGGTACGATCTCAAAAGAAGCACCCCGCATGAGACCTTTTAAATCCGGAGCTTTTCGTCTCGCCATAGAAACCGGTGTGCCCATTGTTCCAATCACATTCGTTGATAACTGGAAAAGATTGCAAGACAGGGCTTTTCTTCAGGGGCGATCTGGTCCCGGTGTTGTCAATATTATCGTTCATCCTCCTATTCCTACGGCGGGCCGCTCCCTTAGCGAGGCTGATCAGCTTTCAGAGGAGGTGAAGAATGTCATTCTTTCAGGCCTTCATCCGGTACACCCCTAAACATCTATCATGTCAAAACATCAGGAAAAGCTCTTCCTTCTGGATGCCTTCGCGCTAATTTATAGAGCTTATTTCGCATTTAGCAGAAACCCACTCATCAACTCCAAGGGAATGAATGTAAGTGCCATCTCGGGCTTTACCTCCACTCTTACTGAACTTATGTCAAAAGAGAAACCTTCTCATCTGGCTGTGGTTTTTGACTCCCCCGAGGAAACAGAAAGGGTCGGTATATACGCAGATTACAAGGCAAACCGTCAGGAAATGCCTGAAGATATCGCCAATGCCATTCCCTACATCAAAAGCATCATTAAGGCTTTTCATATCCCCATTCTGGAATACGCCGGATTTGAAGCTGATGATATCATTGGCACCATAGCACATAAGAAGGCAGCGGAAGGTCATACTGTTTTTATGGTAACCCCTGATAAAGATTATGCGCAATTGGTTACCGATCGTATTTTTATTTACAAACCGGGCAGGGCAGGAGGTGAAACCGAAATCCTAGGTGTTGAAGAGATATGCAAAAACTGGGAGGTGCAGAACCCATTGCAGGTTATTGATATCCTGGGTCTATGGGGAGATTCGGTTGACAACATCCCGGGTATACCCGGTGTTGGAGAAAAAACAGCCAAGAAACTGATCAAAGAATACGGATCGATGGAGGCCTTGCTCGATGGGGCAGACAAAATCCCCGGTAAGCTTGGTGAGAACTTGCGAACTTTCAAAGACCAGGGACTGCTCTCCAAAAGGCTTGCAACCATTGAACTGAATGTTCCGGTTGAGGTAAGTGATGAAGATCTCTCCATCTCAGAACCCGATAAAGAAACCCTCAGAAGTATTTTTGCAGAGCTCGAATTCCGCTCTCTAGGAAGGAAAATTCTGGGCGAGGATTACACTGCAAATCGTTCATCCGCGCAGATATCGATGTTTCCTGAGGAACATCAACAGGAGCAGATTCCGGAAATCCAGAGAGGAAAGAATATCCACAATACTCCACACGAATATCAGCTCGCCGAAACCCCCGCGGCCATTCGCGCTGTGAATGATCAGCTCCTTGCGAAAAAGGAATTCTGTTTTGATACGGAAACCTCGTCCCTTGATTTTTTCAATATGAACCTGGTGGGCATTTCTTTCTCCTGTGAAACAGGAAAAGGCTGGTACATCCCTGTTCCCGAAGATGAAAATCAGGCACTTGAGGTCTTGCAAATTCTTCGCCCTGCCCTTGAAAACAATTCCATCCTTAAAATTGGGCAGAACATCAAATTTGATCTGAAGATACTGAAGCGTTACGGTGTTCGCGTCTCTCCTCCATTTTTTGATACCATGCTGGGGCATTATGTCTGTGAACCCGACATGAAGCATGGTATGGATTATCTGAGCGAAACTTATCTGGGCTACACTCCGGTAAGCATTGAGTCGCTGATCGGGAAAAAGGGAAAAAAGCAGGGGAGTATGCGCGACGTCCCTATTGAAGAGGTGAAAGAATATGCTGTCGAAGATGCTGATATTACCCTACAGCTCAAAGATGTTATTCAGCCTATGGCAGAGCAGAGAGAAGTGATGCATATTCTTGATAAAATTGAACACCCGCTTATTCCTGTGCTTGCAGATATGGAGATGACAGGTGTGAAAGTAGACGCGGCATTCCTGCAATCATATTCAAAGGAAATTGAGCTTGAATTACAAACCATAAGGCATGATATTTTTGAACTCGCCGGTGAACAATTTAATCTTGATAGCCCCCGTCAACTCGGAGAAATCCTGTTTGGTAAACTCCAGATTCCTTACACTGAAAGCAAGACAAAAACCGGACAATTCTCCACCAATGAGGAAGTTTTGCAAAAGCTGGGTCATCAATATCCCATCACTTCACGCATACTTGACTACCGTGAACTTGCTAAGCTGAAATCTACCTATGTGGATGCGCTGCCATTGCTGATACATCCACATACCGGTCGTGTGCATACAACGTTTAACCAAACCATTGCCGCGACAGGTCGATTAAGTTCTATCTCTCCAAATCTTCAGAATATACCCATCAAAACCGAACGCGGACAGCAGGTTCGCAAGGCATTCATTACCGGGTCTGATGCGTTTTTGATTGTTTCAGCCGATTATAGCCAGATTGAACTCAGACTAATGGCTGAGATGAGTGGAGATGAGGCCATGTTGACTGCCTTTGCCGAGGGTATGGATATTCACCAGGCGACTGCCGCAAGGGTTTTCGGTGTTGCGCCCGATCAGGTAACACGTGAAATGCGAAGCAAGGCCAAAATGGTCAATTTTGGAATTATTTACAGCATTTCTGCCTTTGGCTTGTCCCAGCGCCTGGGTATTCCCAGAACGGAGGCTAAGGAATTAATTGAGCAGTATTTTTTTAGGTTTCCGGGAATCCGCAGTTACATGGATGATACGCTGGCCTTTGCACGTGCCAATGGCTATGTAAAAACGATCATGGGGCGTCGTCGTTATCTGAAAGATATCAATTCAAGGAATTTTACCATTCGCGGAATTGCCGAGAGGGAAGCCATCAACGCTCCTGTTCAGGGATCCGCAGCCGATCTCATCAAACTTGCCATGATCAATATTCATCGCAGGATAAATGAGTCAGGGCTGCTCAGCCGGATGACCCTTCAGGTCCACGATGAACTTGTTTTTGAGATGCATCGTTCTGAAGAAGCAATCCTTCTGCCCTTAATCAGGGAGGAAATGACCAGCGCCATCCAAACAAAGGTCCCTTTGGTTGTTGAGATCGGTCAGGGCACAGATTGGCTCTCTGCCCATTGATATCATGCTGATAAACAGTTTCTTGATTTTTTTTTGGCGGCCGGATTTTGCCTTTTAATCGTTTTTGGCTGATAAAAAGCCCATTTTAACTCCTTTTTTTGTTTATTTGACTATTTATGTTATGTTTGCACTAAGCAAATTTTTGTCCAAACCCGTTTATACAATGACCATGAATGTATTCCAGAAAGGCTTCGCTATGATTGCTTTGGGAGCAGTTGTTTTCCTGCCAGCCTGTAAAAATGCCGCCAATAACGAAAAGGAGGAAATCGATTCTGTGGCTGTCCAAAATCGTGAAAAGGCAGCAAAGGTGTTTTTCGCCATCCCTTCCCCTGCTGAACTGGCATCAATGATAAAAGTTACAGGTGCGAAGTTCGATAAAGCTGTTATGAATCCGGTTAGCAATGTCTCTAAATATACTACCGTTGAATCAAAAGCATTGAATCTCGGTATTTTTGGTGCAGATCTCAGTTACGCATCAACTTTTGACCAGACCCAGGAAAGTATGCAGTACATGAATACCTGCAAAAAACTTGCTGACGGGCTTGGTATCACCAACGCAGTCAACGAGAACACAGTAAAAAGGTTAGAAAAGAATGTTAACAACAAAGATTCCCTGCTACAGATTATTTCCGACACCTACATGGAGACAGATATGTATCTGAAGAGCAACGACAGGTCAAGCACTGCTGCTCTCGTTGTCGCAGGTGGGTGGATTGAGGGTCTTTACATCTCAGTATGCGTTGCCAACAACAATAAATCCAATTCTGAAATCATGGAGCGTGTAGCCGATCAGAAAGTAATTCTTGAAAATCTTTCCGGTTTGCTCGAATCTTATAAATCAGACCCTGCGGTAACAGCAGTCATCAATGATCTCGCACCACTGAAGGCCGCTTTTGCGAAGGCAGGCCAGACTGAAACTGCCTCCGCCGAGGCAACTACTGATGAAGCAGCAGGTAAAACCACTCTTCCTGAAGCATCCGAAACCACAATGACTCCTGAGGTGTTGGCCGATATTACCAAGATTGCCACCGACATCCGTAGCAAAATCATCCGCTAATTTCTATCACCCAGCGCAATGAAAAAGTTCTTTTTCTCCCTTGTATTCATGGTTCTTTCTCTGGCATTGGCAGATGTACTTGCCCAGTGTAACCAGTTTACCAAAAAACAATGTATTCCTGAACTTACCAAGGCAGGTTTTACTCATAACGGACAATTCAACAGTGTTGACCTGGCTCCCGGTGAGTCTGCAGAGCTTGATTTCCCTATGCTCGCAGGAATGGACTACAAAATTGTAGTATGCGGTGATGCAAAACTCGGAAAACTTCAGTTTGTCATAAAAGACAAAAAGGGTAAACTGGTTTTTGACAATAAAGACCGTGATTTCATAGGATTTTGGGAGTTTAAATCAGAAAGCACCCAATCTGTTGTAATGGAGGTCATTGTTCCCAACAAGAAAAAAAGTCCAAACGAAATTTCAGTCCAGGGTTGTGTATCTGTTGTGATCGGTTACAAATCCTAAAAGTCTGTTCCCTCCCCATATTACCCGGCTCAGGCCGGGTTTTTTATTTCATTTTGGTGAATAAGTTCTGATTTTCATCCATCTGCAGTACTATTTATTTCATGAGATTTGTATAAATCGACATGAATATCATCAAATATACCCTAATGGCCATGCTGCTCTTTCAGGCAGTTTGTTCCTTGTCGCAGCCTCTCATTCAGTATTACCCTGATGGCAGCAAACGATCAGAAGAGAACTATAAAAATGGCATGATGGAGGGCAAGGCCTCTTACTGGTTTGAGAATGGAAAATTGGCCAAGGAAGGGGAGTATTCCGAAGGCAAGGAGTCAGGTCTGTGGAAAGCCTGGTATGAGAATGGCAATCTAAAATCTTCTGAAGTTTATCTCAAAGGCAAACGTAACGGCCGCTCAGAATACTGGTACCGTTCCGGAAAAAAAGCCATGGAGTGTTTTTACTCCAAAGGCTTTACCGATAGTGTCTGGACTCAATGGTATGAAAATGGTAATTTAAAATCCCGCGAGGGTTTTAAGCTCAGCAAAAAGCATGGTGAATGGGTTTATTATTTTGAAAATGGCAATTTCCAATCCAAAGGATTATTCGCCGATGGGGTTCAGACCGGATTATTTGAAATGTGGTCTGAAACCGGGGTGTTGATCCAAAAGGGCAATTATGAGAACGGCAAGAAGACGGGCCAGTGGACAGAATTTTTTCCAAATGGGAAAATCAGTGAGGTATATCATTTCGAAAATGAAGAAAAACGTATCGATGAGGTTTATGATAAGGAAGGTAAAATACTTGTGAAGGCCGGAGAAGGCGAAGCGGTATTCTACTTTGCCGATGGAAGTGAAAAAGCAAGAGGACCTGTCAGCGCAGGCTTCAAAACAGGAAAGTGGATAC
>JBIIMV010000331.1:0-2929 GCA_044337805.1 Bacteroidia bacterium | reverse complement strand
TGAACTCTTCACCTCATACACCTTCCATGCATCTCCTGCTTTTACGAGGATATCGGCATACACAAGACACTCCCCGTATTCAAAGGCAGCCTCATAAATAACCTCTTTCCCCTCTGCAATAAATTTCTGTGTGAGAGCAACTGCTTCAGACCAGCGTGCCGGATTTGCGGGAGAGGAATCGCCCCCGCCGGGAAATAAACCTCTTGCAAAATAACCTACCTTATGCCCTCGCCCGAAAAGTGAACGGCGAAGCTCATCAGGCCTGTCGCGAAGTGCCGGCCTGAAAAAATAAAGCCAAAGCGATTTTTCGCATTGCCTTCCTCTGATAAAAGAAGTTTTAGATAATATTCTGCCCTTCATCGCCTGAGAGCAGCGCTCAAAATATGGCTTTCTTCAAATGAATGTCTTAGAGCTTGCGTGAACTCTGCATGCTTCCTGCCTTGAAAACCTGCTCGATGAACTTCTTACCACTCTCATCATAAAAAATCCAAACACCATCTTTTTTGCCATTCAAAAACGATCCGGTGTAATTCAGATTTCCATTCGGATAATATCCCTTCCACGCACCTTGCTGCATCATGCCGGAAAGCATGAGGCCTTCACTCTCGATACCTCCGTCTGGGTGATAGTAAACAGCTTTCCCGCTAACAAAATCAATTTCAAAAACCTTGGCGCCGGAGGGTTGGAATGACCTCCACGTTCCGGTCATTTTTCCTTGCACATACTCCTCTTCCGCACTAACCTTTCCATCTTCAAACCAATAGGTCCATTTACCATCTTTTTTTGCAGCGGCCAGCTTGGTCGCCTGAACATCTTTGGGAAGCTGATCGAATCCGGGTGTAAAAATAGCAGGGTCAGCGCCTGTCAGCCTTCCCTCACTGGCTTTTTGGGTTCCTCCCTGATGCCAGGTTGTTCTTACCTGGGCGCGGGTATCCAATCCCAGAAAAAGGATAGCAACAAAACAAAAGATTACATGTCTCATACACCGAATTTTCCTCAAAAATAAAAAAATCAAACAAATTTCATCAAACTTGGCGCTTAATTGTTTGTTGTCTATCGTGCGCCATGCTTAAAGTTTCCTGGGCTCCTCAATTCGTACTCGATCTGCCTCCCGGTCATCGTTTCCCGATGGAGAAATACCGCTTACTCCCTGAGCAACTGCTCTATGAAGGTACCATTACTGAACGACAAATGGTGCGTCCTGATCCTATAAAAGAAGAAGATATTCTGCGGGTTCATGATAAGGCATACTGGGAAAAATTGAAAAATCTGAAGCTCTCACACTCTGAAGAGAGAGCAACAGGATTTCCACAGTGTGCCGCAATGGTAGAACGTGAATGCCTGATCATGCAGGGTACCATCGACATGTGTTTACATGCGCACAAGTTTGGCGCAGGACTAAACATTGCAGGTGGCACCCACCATGCTTTCAGCAACCGGGGCGAAGGTTTCTGCCTGCTCAATGACCTGGCCATATCTGCTTCCTATATCCTGCATCACAGACTTGCCCGCAAGGTTCTGATCATTGACCTCGATGTTCATCAGGGAAATGGTACTGCGGAAATTTTCAGAAACCACCATGCTGTTTTTACGTTTTCCATGCACGGAGAAAAAAATTATCCGGGCAGAAAAGAACAAAGTCACCGCGACATCGGACTTCCGGATGGGACGACTGATGAGGCATATCTCAGCATTCTGAATGAGGAAATCAAAAAAATAAACGCTGATTTTGATCCGAATTTTGTGATCTTTCAATCCGGTGTAGATGTTCTTGCCGGCGATAAAATGGGGCGACTCAGCCTGAGCACTGAGGGTTGCAAAGAACGCGACAGAATGGTCTTTGAATACTGCTTCAGAAGAGGAATACCAGTTGTAGCAGCCATGGGAGGAGGATACGCTCCCGAAATAAAAACCATCATTGAGGCACATGCCAACACTTTCAGGGTAGCTACACACCTGTTCGGAAACTGAAAGCCATTCGGGAAAAAATCCTGCCCGTTGCGTTAGAATAAGCCGCCCTTTTGCCAAATTTGCATAAAAAAACACATGCCCTCTTTTGATATCGTAAGCAAGGTAGATGCTCAGACACTCGACAATGTCATCAACGTCGCTCGTAAAGAAATTGTCAATCGTTTCGACTTCCGCGATTCAAAAACTGAAGTTGAACTCAACAAAAAAGATTACCTGATTGAGATTACCACCGAAAATGAAATGCGCATCACCGCAGTGGAAGATGCCATCAGACACCGGATGGTAAAGCAAGGCCTTTCTCCTATGGCACTGGATTTCGGAAAATCACACTATGCCTCAGGAAATATGGTTAAAAAAGAAATAAAGGTAAAGCAGGGTGTCGACAAGGAGGCCGGAAAGAAGATTATTAAATCCATCAAAGACCTCAAGCTCAAAGTAGAGGCCCAGATGATGGACGATCAGGTGCGGGTGAGTGGAAAAAAAATCGATGAACTACAAGCTGTAATTGCCCATCTGCGGAGATCTGAGCTGGAGATTCCCCTGCAATTCATCAACATGAAATGACCCTTCACGGGCAGTTCAGAAAAACACCATTTAGTTTTCCTGCGACCGTTCCAAAATGCAATAAAAACAAACCTTTCATCAGCAAAAGCTGCGCATCAGCCGGAACAACAATCCCATTTCCCGTAAACCGGGAGCACAGAATTTCAGCTCAGCAGAAGAGACCATAAGATGGAAAGAGATACTGCCTTTCCACAGCCACTATCATAAACCTATACAAGGACAGTCGTGAACTCATTATTGTAAGGCGGGATTAAACCAATATGGTGTGCAGCCTTAAGTAAAGATGAAAAAAACTGATTTGCAGGGGCCATAAATTTTTGCCTGCCGCTGAAACGTAATTGATTTGTTGGTTACCTTCTTTAGAGAAGTATTCCGCATGACCAACCTGCAAGAA
>JBIIMV010000329.1:0-2933 GCA_044337805.1 Bacteroidia bacterium | reverse complement strand
ACGCCTTGCCGTAGATTTGTTACAGGATGAAAGCAAGAGAAAAAAACTGGCCACCCGCGGTCAGCAGTTTGTAAAAGAACATTTTTCCTGGGACACCCATAATGCAAGGCTTGAAGAAATCATCCTTCTTCCGGATACAGACAGAAAAAATATCTAGCACTAAACGCATGCAACACGCATTGCTGCGCCGCTAAACCGCTGTCATAATTACAGGAGGGCTGAATTACAAGCCACGATAATCGTTACAAGCCTTCACCACCTGTTGAATCTCCTGGTCTGTCATGACCTGACTCATGGGCAAACTTATTTCTGAGGCATGAATCGCTTCTGAGACAGGAAGACTTAAATGTCCGAGCAAATCGGCATAAGCCTTCTGTCTGTGCGGCGGAATGGGATAGTGAATCACTGTTTGAATTCCCTTTTCATGCAGGTATTGCTGAAAGTGATCGCGTTTCCCGTTTTTCACCATCAGGGCGAAAATATGCCAGGTATGATTTCCATAGTTGGCAGGAACAGGCAGATCCAGCAATGGATTTGAAATAAGAGCCAGGTAGGATTCTGCGACAACGGATCTTGCGGCATTTTCCTCGTCGAGGAAGGGAAGTTTCTCGCGAAGCAGGGCAGCCTGAAGTTCATCGAGCCTGCTGTTCACACCGGGGAACATATTATGATACTTCTTCTCAGAGCCATAGTTATGCAGAGCCCTGATGATGGTGGCCAGGGCGTCATCGGAAGTTGTCACAGCACCTGCATCTCCGAGGGCTCCGAGGTTCTTTCCCGGATAAAAACTAAATCCTGCCGCATCTCCCAGTGAACCGGTCTTCTTGCCTTGGTAGGTCGTTCCATGCGCCTGCGCTGAATCTTCAATGAGCTTTAATCCGTGTTCCCTGCATAGCTTCGTAATGGGGTCCATGTCGGCACTTTGCCCGTACAGATGCACCACCATCACTGCTTTTGTGCGCGGGGTAATGGCAGCAGCAATTTCAGCCGGACTAATATTAAACGTAGCCGGATCGGGTTCAACCAGGACCGGCATCATGTTATTTCTGGTGATGGCAAGTATGGTGGCAATATAGGTATTGGAGGGAACAATGATTTCGTCTCCATCCTTAAAAACCCCCATCATTTTGTAGGCCTCCACAATGAGCTCCAGCGCATCGAGACCGTTTGCCACACCAATGCAATGTGTAGATCCGATGTAGGCAGCAAACTCCTTTTCGAAAGCCTGCACCTCACCACCCTTAATGAACCACCCAGAATGCAGAACGCGCGAGAAGGCCGCCTGCAGGGCTTTTTCATGTTTCAGATTGATGGCCTGAAGGTCGAGGAATTTTACCGTGTTCGGCATATTATTCATTGTTGGTTTGTGGACCATGGAATTTGTCAACCACGAAGTTAGGTCGATTTCTGGATGCATCCAGAGTTCTCCAGACGTATTCCCCTATGATTCCAAGGGCAATCATCTGGAAGGAAGAAAGCAGGAGCATCACCGACATCATGGCTGCCCATCCGGGAACATCAATGGCGCCCGATATCTTGGCGATGATGATGAAAACTCCATAGATAAAGGAGAGTATGCCAAGCAGGATTCCCAGAACGGAAATAGCCCTGATGGGGAAGAATGAAAATGATACAAATGAATCAATGAAGAGCTTTACCTTCTTGGCAAGTGTCCACCTTGATTTTCCTACTTCTCTTTTTAGTCTGGTGTATGGAATGGCAACATAATCGAATTGCAGCCACGACATCAGGTAGGTAATGCTGGTGTTTTTCTCGTTCATCTTCACCACCTCCGATCGGATATGCTCATCAAAAAGCACCAGGTCGAAGCCGTTTGGCGGTATGTTTTTTAGTGCAAAGCGTCGCACCATCGTATGGTAAAAAGAGGCGAATGCTCTCTGAAAAAATCCTTCTTCGCGCTGCATACGGTTGGCGACCACGAACTTCACCCCTTTTTGCCAGTATGAATACATTTTGGGTACCAGCTCGGGCGGATCCTGTAAATCGGCGGCAACCATGCAATGGCAATCAGCCTCCGAATAATGCATTCCGGCAAGTATGGCATTATGCGAACCTACGTTTCCCGCCAGCTTTACCACCTTCACACGATCGCGATGCCGCTCATAAAACTCCATGAGCTTTGCATAAGTTTGATCTTTGCTTCCATCATCAACGAAGACATAGGATATTCTGAGGTCTTCAGGAAATAGCTTTTCCGTTTCCAGAAGTTTTTCCGTCAGAGGCTGAACATTGCCTTCATTAAAATAGCAGGGTATGATAATCGATAATCTTGGCACGGCAGAATGGGTGTTCAGGTTTGGCTATGCCAATTGGCCGCCGGAAATAACGGTTTCGAAAATAAACGCAAAAACAAATTCGTGTTCCCGATTGCAAGGGCGGTATTTCTCTTCTTCGTCTTACGCATCTTCGCAAATGTAAAAAAAGGAGTGTATCATCTTTCACCTTTAACGACGATTTTCAACCCTAACCTCGGTGAACAGCCGCGTGGCATTTCCTTGTAGGATTTCTTTTTTGTTGCCTGCAATCCTTGCATCCCTTTCTCTCTAAAAACTACCTTTGCCTCGATGTCTGCCTGAGGAAATCATGGCTCAGTTGTTTGTCGTTGGTCTTGCACTGCGCTTCTCGTCGCCCTGTGAACGGATATGCCCGATGTGGCAGGTCCTTTTTCTTTGGTTCAAACATCGTAAACAAAACTTAATTTTTTGATTATGCCCGAGGCGTTCATTCATCCCCTTGCCGACGTCAAGTCAGCTCAGATTGGAGCAGATACTAAGGTCTGGCAGTTCTCTGTTATTCTTGGTGAAGCAAGAATTGGCGATAACTGCAACATCAATGCGCATACCTTTATTGAGAATGATGTGGTGATTGGCAACCATGTTACCGTAAAATGCGGGGTTTTCCTGTGGGATGGC
>JBIIMV010000328.1:0-2963 GCA_044337805.1 Bacteroidia bacterium | reverse complement strand
CGGGCAAACGAGGAAGTCTGAAGACTGCAGAAGCCCGCGCATCTTATCGTTATCCCTGACCGTTCCATGATAGATGATACGGCTGTCTTTTATTTTTTTGTCTTCGGGAATTGGTCCAACAAAGTGAAATTCAAAAGGTGTTTTTTTCAACAGCAACTTTCGCAGTGCGACATTAAGTTCCTCAATACCTTTTCTTCTTTCGTATCGGCCAAGGAAAATGAATCGTCGCGTCGGGTTCACCTTCAAAGGATTCCCGGGCAGCCATGATTCCTCAATCCCTGTTGGGATTTCGACAATACGTTCCTGCTTAACACCAATCCCCTGAATGAGGGTACTCACTTTTCCTCCATAAGAGAAAACGGCATCTGCGTTTTTAGAGATGTAAGTGACAGGGCCACGGAACAGAAGAATTTGCTGCAGTCTTACCAAAAAGGAGGGGGCGGGCTGAAACATTTCATACCCGTGGAAGTTGATGCCCACGGGAATCTTCAGCTTTCCGCTAGCCCTTTCCTGTACCGGCTTCCAGCCTGTAAAGCCTTTTGCATAAATCATGTCAGGCAAAGGATTTTTCATCATACGGTCGAAAAGCTGACACGAATAGCGGTAAGAGCTCCTGAGGTAATGCCCGGGTGCACCATTTCCCTTGGGGAAATCTACAATGAATGATCGGATGTGTTTTTTTTCTTCTTCGCTGAAGACCGACAGGCTGTTGATGTCGAGATTACTTTGGTTAAAATGGTAAAGGTCGATGTCGATGCCGGCCGCGGCGAGGTATTTGCACAGGTAGAAACTATGTCGCTGCATGCCTCCCATGACATAGGGATAAATACCATCAGTGAGTAAGGCAATTCTCATCTTTCCGGAGGCACTTTAAGTTCATAAGCCCTCAAATATACGATGGTTTGCTTGTGCAGCCTTATATTTGTGGTGTGCAAACCCGCCTCGATCGTTTTAACAACAGCTGGTACAAGCCCGGGGCCGGGCCTTTGGTCAGGCTGATGTGGTATTTCACCAATGCCCTGTTCTTCAAGAGTTCCTGGTTTTTACCTGTTGGGCCCAAGCGTTCTATCTTACGTTTGTTTGGCGCAAGAATAGGCAAGGGCGTGGTCCTTAAGCCCTGCATCAATATCAAATATCCCTGGAAGCTCGAGATTGGCGATTATAGCTGGATAGGAGAGAATGTATGGATCGACAACCTTGCGGAGGTAAAAATCGGCAGTCATTGCTGTGTATCTCAGGGAGCCCTGCTTTTATGCGGCAATCATGACTATTCCCGTGAGAGCTTTGATCTGATGGTTGGCAGTATCACCATGGAAGACGGGTCGTGGGCAGGTGCCCGCACGCTGCTTTGTCCGGGAACGGTTCTCGGCTCCCATAGCGTGCTTAGTGCAGCTTCAGTGGCCACAGGCCGACTAGAATCTTATACCATTTACCGCGGACATCCCGCCGTGCCTGTGAAAAAGCGGGAGATAAAAGCCTGATATGGAAAAAATTTCTGTCGTCACTGTATGTTATAACAGTGAAAGGACCATTGAGGATACCATTCGTTCGGTGGTGACTCAGGATTATCCGAATGTGGAGTATATCATTATTGATGGACTTTCGCGAGACAATACCCTTGGCATCGTTGACCGCTACCGTAATAACATTGCGAAGGTGGTATCTGAGAAAGACCACGGAATTTATGATGCCATCAACAAAGGAGCGAAGCTTGCCGGAGGAGAGGTCGTGGCCATCCTGAACAGTGATGATGTATATGCTGACGAGAAAGTATTGTCGAGGGTGATGAAAGTTTTTCGGGAAACGGAAGCGGGAGCTGTATACGGTGACCTTGAGTATGTGTCGAGAGACGATCTTTCAAAGGTCAGTCGCTACTGGCATTCCGGAGCATACAGGCCCGGAAATTTTGTGCGGGGGTGGATGCCACCGCATCCGGCTTTTTTCCTTCGCAAATCCTGTTACGAGAAATTTGGATATTTCCATACTGATTTCAGAACCTCCGCCGACTATGAGCTCATGCTAAGGATGATACATGTTCATGGAGTGGAGCCTGCTTATTTGCCCGAAGTTTTGGTGAAGATGCGTGAAGGAGGACAGTCGAACGTAAGTCTGAAAAACCGAATTGAGGCAAATCGCGAAGACCGCAGGGCATGGCTGATGAATGGAATCAGGCCGGGGGCGCTGACCCTGATAAGGAAGCCCTTATCAAAGCTCACTCAGTTCTTCCGCAGACGCTGACCACGGCAACCTTGCGGAGACGGCATCTGAGAGGCTGCCGTACTTTCCCTCTCTGGCGGCAAGGTAGGCGCTGATTCCTATCATGGCTGCGTTGTCGGTGCAGAACTCCATCGGTGGTATTCCTGCTTTCCATCCTTTTTTTGCTGCTGTTTCCAACAGAGCATTTCTAAGTCCGCTGTTTGCGCTTACCCCGCCTGCCAGCACCACTGTTTTGATGCCTTGCTCTTTCACTGCCAGCTCCAGCCTTTGCATCAGGGCCTTAATAATGGTATGCTGTACCGAGGCACAAAGGTCGTTCAGATTATCTTTGATAAAATCAGGATTTTCCGTGGTTCGGGCTTTTAGAAAATAGAGCACAGAGGTTTTTAACCCGCTAAAACTGAAATTCAGTCCGGGAGCCTTTGGAACCGGGAAGTTGAAAGCTTTAGGGTTTCCCTTGCCGGCATGGCGGTCAATGAATGGTCCGCCCGGATACGGAAAACCCAGCATTCGTGCGCATTTGTCGAAGGCCTCTCCTGCTGCATCGTCTTCTGTTTCGCCCAGAATAACCATGTTTTCATAGCTATTTACCCTGATGAGCTGGGTATGACCACCTGAAACAGTTAAACAGAGGAAGGGAAAAGACACAGGCACCATCCTATCATCCTCGATGAGATGAGCCAACACATGAGCTTTCATGTGGTGAACACCTGACAGAGGCAGCTTTCTTGCCCATGCCAGTCCCT
>JBIIMV010000327.1:0-2968 GCA_044337805.1 Bacteroidia bacterium | reverse complement strand
ACCTTACAGAAAACTTGATGCCTTAAGCAGAGAATTTGTTTTTTCATACTTCAGCGCACTCAGCAGGCAGGGATAAGAACAGACGAAACTTTAACGACAAACACAATTCTATGAGCCTTTATCACCATTTCGACAAAAAAATCCTGTACATAGATATGGATGGTGTCGTAGCAGACTTCGAAAAATCCATACGCCTGCATTTACCTGAATGGGACCGCATGAGTCAGGAAGAAAAAGCCGGACAAACCGATGCAGTATGCGGAAATGTCCCGGGCTTTTTTGAAAATTTAGACCCTATCCATGGTGCCATCGATGCCGTGAAACGTCTTTCCGAAGTGTATGAAACCTATTTCCTGTCGGCAGCCATGTGGAATGTGCCACAGAGCTATTCAGAAAAGCGCTTGTGGGTAGAAAAGCATTTTGGTGACGGATTCCGGAAACGCCTGATTCTGACCCACCGTAAGGATCTTGCCATCGGGCACTTCCTCGTTGACGACCGCACATCGCATGGTGCAGGAAAATTTATTGGAAAACACCTCCAATTTGGAAGCGAGGAATTTCCGGACTGGAATAGTGTTGAAAAATACCTGAATGGCTTCGATCTGTACATACCAAAAGATTGGAAACCAGACACCAACATTTATGAATCACACCCATCAAAATTTCTCAATGATGATAATCTCATTTAAACATCCTAACACAAAGACAGCGAATCCTCTGGTTGACTTTAATCCGGGAAACAAAAACCACTATCCTTCCGGTTATGGTTTATATATCTATGGCCTGCGTGCAAGGGTAGATGGCGCCCTGAAATTTATTCCGCTTGCTGTCGGAGAAGGAAATTTGTTTAATGCCCTTTATAAACGACACTACCACGGTAAATTTTTCAAGGCATATTCCAATCTGAAAAATAACAGACAACATGATATCAAGGAAAGAAAAGAAATATGGAACTTCTCAAAAGAATTCTATACGGGTAAAGAGCTGAATAACATTTATTCGGACATGCGTGCTTATGACGGTTTTAATAGAAATCAAAAAAATAATCCTGCCTTTTTCCATCAGCTTTGCCAACTCAAGCATTTGCTCTATTTCCAGAATTCCGAATATTTCAATTGGAAATATGCATGGAGCACCCCTGTAAGTAATATTACCTCAGATCAAGCCATTCTGATGCTTGCCGAAAAATCTTTTGACCCTGCTTACACGGGCATAAGAACAAACTTACAGGTTCATTACCTCGATCTCTATGCTACCCTCTGTAACCTTGTTAGTCATTTCTATTTCGTTTACTCTGACGACCCAATGTTTGCCAATGAACCGAACCGGCATGCAGCGGAAGTAGCCACTAAATCCTATTTGCAATCTCAGGGTATGTACACCACCGCAGATAGCCATAAAAAGGGAAACAAGGACCTGGATATTCAGTTCGATTTTTCGAAAGTTCAGGCTCAGACAATAAACCTTAATGATTACTGAGATCCGGCTTCACTCCCGGACCCAAGATTAAAAATGAATGCTAACAAACCTTTACCTATGCCGGTATTTTTTCAATACAGTAGACCGGGAAATATCCTGGACCCATTAATCTCCATATTCAAAGACAGAAGTTGGGAATTTATTGGTATTGATGACCCTTATTTTCATAAATACCAATGGCCGGATATCGTGTTGTCGGATGAAGCAGCAGAATGGGACTGGAAGGGGAAAAATGATCGGGGAGAATATCCCTACACCTTTGAACTTTTAGGTTGCTACAAACCAAACGAAAATCACCATGAGGGAGGGCAGGTAATCCTATACATGCAGGCCATTCATAGAGCTGCCCTGCATTTTATCACAGACAAAGAAACAGAGGAAGGAAGGACGCTGATGGAGGAAGAAAGAACGCAATGTATAGAAGATTTTACCACCGTTATATTGATCCATGAATTCGTACATTGGATAGTACACGTGGGCAAATTCCCATTGAAGAAAGACTCGGATATATCCTCAAAACCCATTTCCATCATTTACAACAGTGAAGATACCGTATCTTTTCATGAAAGCATTGCGCAGATTTTTACCAACTACCTGTGTACGGCAAATAAAGATTTGTGTAAAATATTCTATTGGTTGGAGGAGGGACAACCTCCCGTTTACCAGGTCTACAAAAATCTGGTTTTTGGAAGCGGCATTGAACAATCAAATAAAAATGGCCTTTTACGTAAGCCTGAGCATCCTGAATTCCATGACTCTGTCAATAGGAAGGATATTGATATCGTAAATGTTGTTGTTTTTTCCATCATGTTTTGTCGGTTAAATGAATCCTCCATTCAAAGTTTTGATACCCTGAAGAAAATATTCATTCGGGTTGCCGAATTTACTAAACCGGAAAATCCCTCCATAAAGGATTACTTTAAGGATACAAAAATAGAATGTTTCAAAGAGTGGGATTGGGATAAACAGGCTTTAGCAGATTTTATAAAAGAAAAACTATTTTGTTCTTGCATTGCTGGAAAAATATATGGCGTATGAAAATTATACGGCTATTTCAAAACAAAGGATTCTCGATAAATGCACCATCCATCAGGACAAGCAGGAAGATGGCATCAGGCTTCGCAGAATTCCATCATGGATCATCTTTACTTTCTGCCAGGGCTGATAATGACCATGCTGCCTCCAAAATGCAAGACCAGAATCGTGGACACCTCAATACATTATGGCACCTGAATAAGAACAACAATGGTGTTTGTCTTCATCTTGATACTATAGACATTCTGGCAACTAAATATGCCCCTTTGCTCGGGTTTGACGCCGATACATGCAGAAAGGCTTGTATAGAAATGGCCGCAGCCTTGGGCGTAGCCGATTATGCCATTCACCAAACCATATTCAGGATGGAGGGCGGATGGCTTCTGAAAAACCAAAATCTCGTCCCTCACGGACTGATTAAACTTTTTATTTTTTGGCTGGCTTTTATAAATCT
>JBIIMV010000326.1:0-2969 GCA_044337805.1 Bacteroidia bacterium | reverse complement strand
GCCGCAAAACACTTTCCTTGTATCTTTACGGGGAAGCAAAATTATGTCAGGAAACATCAGTGAACTTTCAGGAAGAAAGGGTTTAAAGGAAAACCTGTTTGAACTGCTTGGTAAGGCAGCGCAGGCGGAGGGTACCCCGGATGCTCAGGCCATGGAGCAGCTGGCCTCCGATTTTTTAATTGGTAAGGCCAACGTCTATGGGTCTGTTAGCTTTTACGATTTTCTCAGACCTGAAAACAGGGGTAAGAAGGTTTATGTATGTAACGGTAGTGCCTGTCTTACCGCCGGCCGGCAGGATGATTTGAAACAGAAACTCCGCGCACGCTTCAAAGAAGAAGAAATAGGAGAGATGTGCTGTCTCGGTCGTTGCCACGAAAATGCTGCCTTTCATTACAATGGCTTAAACTACTCAGGCTCCGACATCAATCACCTCGACGAGATTGGCCAAAAAGGGAAGACAACACTGGAAAACTATCATGCTGAGGCATTGGGTACTCCGGTGTTAATGGAAGCTTTTCCCGGAATAGATGCTTTTTATTCTTTGTGGAAGAAAATTTTGCAAGGCTCTCCTGAGCAATGTTTGCAGGAGTTAAAAGATTCAGGACTTCGCGGTCGAGGCGGTGCCGGTTTTCCCATTGCCTTCAAGCTCGATTCCTGCCGCATGTCCTCAGGTGATGTTAAGTTCATTGTATGTAATGCCGATGAAGGTGACCCGGGAGCTTATTCAGACCGTTGGCTTCTGGAACAAAGGCCTCACGCGGTTTTGCTGGGTATGATGATCGCCGGCTTTATCACCGGTGCGCGTTACGGTGTTCTGTACATCAGAGGGGAATACCCTGAATCGGTGCAGATTTGCGAAGATGCACTTGCGGAGCTTCGTGCCAGGAAACTAATTGGTCCTGCCGAATCGGAGCAGCAAGTATTTTCTTTTGATTTCAAAATCATCAAAGCACAGGGAGCCTATATATGCGGTGAAGAAACGGCCCTGCTTTCTTCCATTGAAGGGCAACGCCCGGAGGTGCGCGTGCGGCCACCCTATCCCACACAGAAAGGGCTTTTCAACAAGCCTACCGTGGTGAACAATGTCGAAACCCTGGCATGTATACCGTGGATTATGCAGCACGGAGGAAAGGCTTTTGCCGCATTGGGAAAAGGAAAGTCAACCGGCACCAAGCTTATTTCACTCGATGGATTTTTCAATCGCCCCGGCATTTATGAGGTGGAGATGGGTACTCCGCTTTCTGTTGTGGTAGACAATCTCGGCATGGGATTCCGTGAGTCTGTTAAAGCCATGCATATCGGCGGTCCGCTTGGTGGTTTAGTACCTTTACATAAAATAAATCAACTTACAATAGATTTTGAGAGTTTTTCTTCCGGAGGATTTCTTCTCGGTCATGCATCAGTGGTGTGTCTCCCTGAGAATTTCCCTGTTATAGAATATCTCGAACATCTATTTCAGTTTACCGCACATGAAAGTTGCGGGAAATGTTTCCCCTGCAGACTCGGTTCTACCCGTGGATATGAGCTTCTCAGTAAAGCCAGAAACAATCAGTATCAGATTAGCCGTGAATTGTTCGACGACTTATTGAACACCATGGAAACCGCTTCTCTTTGTGCCTTGGGAGGTGGCTTACCGCTGCCGGTAAAGAATGCTCTGCAGTATTTTCAGAATGAATTGAAACCTTATTTCGTATCCTGATGATGGAAAAGAAGATTGCATACATTGATGACAGACCCTACGAAATCAAAGAAGGTGAGACCATACTTGCCTTTCTGAGAAGGAATTTCGGTAAAGATTATGTGCCAACCTTGTGTGATGCCCCAAACCTTGAGCCTTTTGGCTCTTGCAGGGTTTGCAGTGTCGATGTGTCACTTGTGCAGGGCGGCAATACCAAAGCACAGGCTTCATGCCATACTCCTGTGATGCCGGGTTCATATATCTATCCGCATTCAGAGCGCATCGAAAAACTGCGTAAAAATATTATCGAGCTGGTGCTCACCGATCATCCTCTTGACTGTCTGACCTGTGAGGTCAACAATAACTGTGAGTTGCAAACGGTAGCCGCAAAGGTTGGAATTCGTGACGTGCGGTATCCGGAGGGGAAAAATCACCTCGACAGAAAAAAAGATCTGAGTCATCCTTACATGACCTCTGATTTTTCAAAGTGTATCAATTGTTTCCGCTGTGTGCGCGCTTGTGATGAGGTACAGGGACAATTTGTTTTAAGCATGGCCGGCAGAGGTTTTGAAAGTCATATCATCAAAGGGATGAACACCTCGTTCGAACAGAGCGATTGCGTTAGTTGTGGCGCCTGCGCTCAGGCTTGTCCTACCTCAGCAATCTCCGATGTTTTTGAATCGAAGTCTGTGGCCAATCTCAACAAAACAAGAACAGTCTGTACCTATTGTGGCGTGGGGTGTAATCTTGAGGTGGCAGTTTCAAATGGTAAGGTTAAATCGATTCAGGCTCCTTACGAAGCAGAAGCAAATGGCGGGCATACCTGCCTGAAAGGGCGCTATGCTTTTTCATTTTACAATCACGAAGAGCGCTTGCGAACTCCTTTGATTCGTCGTGGTGATGAATTTGTTACTGCAACCTGGGACGAAGCGTATGATTATATTGCAGATAAGCTCACCTCGATAAAGCAGCAACATGGTTCAGATGCCATTGCCGGTATTTCTTCGGCGCGCTGCACGAATGAAGAGAACTATCTGATGCAAAAATTCATCAGAGCGGTGATAGGTACAAATAACATTGATTCCTGTGCCAGGGTATGTCATTCCCCAACTGCGCTTGGTATGCAGCGTACCTTTGGTACCGGTGCTGCCACAAACAGCATCAAGGATTTGAAATACACCGATTGTATCATGGTGATTGGTGCCAATCCTACTGATGCTCATCCGGTAACAGGCGCGAAAATCAAGCAACAAGCCATGAAGGGCAAAACCCTTATTGTAATTGATCCTCG
>JBIIMV010000325.1:0-2979 GCA_044337805.1 Bacteroidia bacterium | reverse complement strand
CAGATTAATTTTCAGAACCAAAGATTATCCGGTGATGATTGATGGCATACGCTTTCCAAACCGCGTAGGTTTGGCTGCCGGCTTTGACAAAAACGGCAAATATCTTGATGAGTGGTATCAACTTGGGTTCGGACATGTTGAAGCAGGAACCGTAACCCCAAAGGCACAAGATGGAAATCCAAAGCCAAGACTATTCAGACTTCCGGCAGATCATGCACTAATTAACCGTATGGGCTTCAACAATGAAGGACTTGATGCATTGGTAGAAAAACTAAAGCGCAGAAAACAAGGACTTGTTGTAGGAGGAAATATTGGCAAGAATAAGATAACACCCAACGAAAACGCAACAGATGATTATCTAAGGTGTTTTGAAGCCTTATTCCCGCTTGTAGATTATTTTACAGTAAATGTGAGTTCCCCAAATACCCCGGGACTCAGGGAGCTGCAGGACAAAGGACCACTTACAGAGCTACTCAACGCCATCATGAAAGCCAATCTTGCAAAGCCATCTCCTAAACCGGTTTATCTCAAAATTGCGCCCGATCTGAGTGAACAACAGATAGTCGAAATATGTGAAATTGTATTGACAAGCGGCATAAATGGTGTTATTGCAGGAAACACGACGATAGAACGAAAAGAATTACGCACCTCCGAAGCCGACCTAATAACGATTGGAGCAGGTGGCCTTAGCGGAAGACCATTGAAACAAAGATCTGATGCCATGATCGTGCTGCTCAGAAAACATCTCGGGGCAGAAAAAACCATTATCGGAGTCGGGGGTATAGAGACACCTGAAGATGCGGAAGACAAAATACGGGCCGGAGCCAATCTGGTGCAGATTTATACCGGTTATATTTACTCCGGGCCTGCTTTGGTAAAAAAAATCATAGCTAAAATCAAATGAGCATGAGACTTCAGGAAGCCGTTTCACTTGTGGAATGTCCACGAGATGCCATGCAGGGAATACAGGAGTTTATACCAACATCCCTGAAAGTTGAATATTTGAACATCCTGCTGCGCTGCGGTTTCGATACCCTTGACTTCGGAAGTTTTGTTTCACCCAAGGCCATACCCCAGCTAAAAGACACAGCCGA
This sequence comes from Bacteroidia bacterium, assembly GCA_044337805.1. GTDB lineage: Bacteria > Bacteroidota > Bacteroidia > UBA4408 > UBA4408 > JBEGML01. Next base: position 1,885 of record JBIIMV010000325.1, on the reverse strand, counting down.
AGTTCTGGATCATCTCGACCTTAGTAACAGTAAAACCCGCTTACTGGCCATCATCGCTAACCTGCGAGGTGCGGAAACAGCTGTTTCCTTTCCGCAAATACAGTACCTGGGATTCCCGTTCAGCATATCCGAAACTTTTCAGCAAAGAAACACAAACAGCAGCATAGAGCAATCCTTAATCAGGGTTCAGGAGATTCAGGACCTTTGCGTCAAAAACAGTAAAACTGCGATCATCTATATTAGCATGGCATTCGGAAATCCATACGGTGACCCATGGAATGCTGACCTTGCCGGAGAATGGATGAGCAAATTACATGCATTAGGAATAAGGGAATTCAGCCTTGCAGATACTACCGGCGTATCGGTTCCGGAACGTATTCGCACCATGTTCACTGCCCTCATACCTGCCTTTCCTGATAGCCGCATAGGTGCTCATCTGCACAGCACAGAAGATCAATCTGCTGAAAAAATTATTGCCGCATACCAAAGTGGATGCCGTCGTTTTGACTCTGCCCTCTTTGGATATGGAGGTTGTCCAATGGCAACCGATAAACTGACAGGAAACATTAGTACCCAAGCACTTATCGATACCTTGGAAAAACAACAGATACCAACAGGAATTTATCCTGATACTCTGAGAAAAGCAGAAAGGATAGCACAAAAAGTTTTCCAGCATCATTGAATCCCTACCTTCCATTTCCGGCACATACACTGGTTTGCACAGCATGTAAAAAAGAATACCGGCATGATGAAGCCTATCGTTTCCGTTGCAGCTGCGGGTCACCCTATGGCATAAAAGATCATGGAGTATCTTCCATTAAAAAGATATTTAATGGAAGTAATTTCTTTGAAAGATATTGGCAACTGTGGGGTATACCCCGCGACACCCCCATGATCGGAATTGGAGAAGGAGATACGCCGATAAAAACATTTGCTTTCAGAGATAGATGGATAAAAGCCAAGCTGGAATATCTAAGTCCAACCGGATCTTATAAAGACCGTGGGGCAGCGGTGATGGTTAGTATGCTAAAGGCAGCAGGGGTTAAAGAAATTATCGAAGATTCATCAGGAAATGCAGGAGGCGCAATTGCTGCCTACAGTTCAGCAGCAAATATAGACTGTACGATATACTGCCCTGACAAGGCCTCCGGGGCAAAACTTTCCTTCATAAGATCGTGCGGAGCGAAACTAATGCCCATTGAAGGAGCAAGAGAGCGAGCGGCAGAACGAGCACTCGAAAAAGCCGAGGAAATGGTATACGGGAGTCATGTATGGAACCCATGGTTCATGACCGGAGTAAGAAGCATTGCCTATGAAATAGCAGAGCAGAGCGATATACTGCCCGATGAGATCATCATGCCCCTGGGGAATGGCGCTTTGCTATTGGGCATATATCAAGGATTTAAAGATTTAATAGAAGCACGCATCATAGACCGGATGCCGGCGCTAATTGGCGTTCAGGCAGATGAAGTTGCACCAATTTATCAGGCCTGGACAGGAGGTACGGGGACACACAAAGGCAGTACCATTGCCGAAGGCATTGCCAATGCCCAACCTCCACGTGCAAAGGAAATTATCGAGGCCATCAGGGATAGCCGCGGTCAAATCATATCAGTTAGTGAAGAGGAGATAAAAAACAGCTGGCAAGAAGCCTTACGCAGGGGAATGCTTATCGAGCCTACCTCAGCTGTTGTTCTGGCTGCAGAGATGAAAATAGCTTCTCAGAAAAATAGGTTGCATATTCTCACCGGATCGTTGCTAAAGACACCTGATATGCGTCAGCAAATCTGACCATCAGGATTCCACTTTTGAAAGAATCAATTGCTCAACCTGAGCACTGTTCCATTGATTTTCAATATCGGGCATTTGCATCACCTCATCCATA
>JBIIMV010000324.1:0-2981 GCA_044337805.1 Bacteroidia bacterium | reverse complement strand
ATGGATAGATGCACAACAAACCCCCGAGAATTTGGCCCGCTATGCAAACGATGCAATGGGATTCAGCAGAATTAAAGGATTGAGAAATAATGCAGAATACCAGATTCACAAAGGCTTACCTTATATTGTTGCTACGAAAAACATAGAGGCCGGTGAGGAGATATTCGTGTCTTACACTAAAGATTACTGGGATGCACTCAAGGCAGGTGGTGCTCATCTTTAAAAAATAAGACGCCCGGTTGATTACCTTTGTCAGAAAATCAAAGTATGTCAACCGGATTTTTCAACATCCCCGAACCGGTCAATGAACCGGTGAAAGCCTACGCCCCCGGTAGCCCGGAGAGGTCGTCTCTGATAAAAACAATCGAAGAAATGCGCTCCACTGTTGTGGACGTCCCTATGTTCATTGGAGGAAGAGAAGTCAGAACCGGAAAAACGGTCGCCATGAACCCTCCACACGACAGACATCATCTCTTGGGTCATTATCACGCCGGAGGCAAAGAGCATGTTTCCCTGGCCATATCAGCTGCTTTGGCCGCAAGAAAAAATTGGGCGGCCATGGGCTGGGAGCATCGCGCATCTATTTTCCTAAAAGCGGCAGAACTGGCCGCAGGACCATACCGTAACCGTCTGAATGCAGCCACCATGCTCGGTCAGAGCAAAAGCGTGTTTCAGGCAGAAATTGATGCAGCCTGTGAACTCACCGATTTCCTGAGGTTCAATGTTGCCTATATGGCAGAAATATACTCCCAACAACCCATATCCTCCCCGGGTGTATGGAACAGAGTTGAACAAAGACCTTTGGAAGGTTTCATTTTTGCCTTAACGCCGTTCAATTTTACCGCCATCGCCGGAAATCTGCCGACCTCCTGCGCCATGATGGGAAATGTAGTCGTATGGAAACCTGCAAATGCTCAAATTTATTCTGCCAAAGTGCTCATGGACCTTTTCCGGGAAGCAGGTGTTCCGGATGGTGTCATTAATCTGGTGTTTGTCTCAGGCCCGGATGCAGGTGATATCATCTTCTCTCATCCCGATTTTGCCGGAATACATTTCACAGGAAGCACAGGGGTATTTAAAGACATCTGGAAAACTATAGGACAAAACATAGGCATCTATAAATCATACCCCAGAATAGTTGGCGAAACCGGCGGCAAAGATTACATTGTAGCACACCCAAGTGCTGATGTTGATATTCTGGCAACAGCCCTTACACGCGGGGCCTTTGAATATCAGGGTCAAAAATGTTCCGCTGCCTCCAGAGCCTACATTCCAAAAGGACTTTGGCCACGTGTAAAAGACAGACTTCTCAGCGACCTGAATTCAATAAAGATGGGAGGAACAGAAGACTTTTCCTGCTTCTTTAATGCCGTTATTGATGAAAAATCTTTCAGAAAAATAACAGGATTTATTGATGCAGCCAGAAAAGATTCTGCTGCCGAAATTGTTGCAGGAGGCAAGTATGACGACTCCAAAGGATGGTTCATTGAACCTACGGTGATTCTCACATCCGACCCCCGATATGTCACCATGTGCGAAGAACTATTTGGTCCGGTTCTAACCATTTTCCTTTACGAAGACGATCAGTTTGAAGCAACTCTTGAAATCGTGGATACTACATCAGAATACGCACTGACTGGTGCCATCATTTCTCAGGATCGTTACGCGATTGAAACAGCAACAAAAAAACTAAGTCAAAGCGCAGGTAATTTTTACATCAACGACAAATGTACCGGAGCAGTGGTGGGACAACAACCCTTCGGCGGTGCAAGAGGATCCGGAACAAATGACAAAGCCGGTTCCATGATAAACCTTCTCAGATGGGTTTCTCCACGCACCATTAAGGAAACATTCGTCCCTCCAACAGATTACCGTTACCCATTCCTCGGCTGATCATGAAAATTTACACCAAAACCGGTGACGACGGCACAACATCTCTGATAGGCGGAAAAAGAGTTCAAAAATCAGACCTTCGCATCGAAGCCTACGGCACTGTTGATGAACTCAACTCCTGGATAGGGCTTCTTCTGGCGGAATGTAGAGATGAGACAATAAAATCCAGACTGAGCGGACTGCAGGATAACCTTTTTATTATAGGCTCTAACCTTGCCATGGACCCTGATAAAAGTGAATTTAAACTTCCGGAAATTACCGAAGACGAGGTGTTGAAGCTGGAAAAAAACATCGACAGCATGTCGGAATCACTACCTCCACTCAAGAACTTTATTCTGCCGGGAGGAAGTACCGAAATCGCTCACATTCACATTGCCCGCTGCGTATGCCGCAGGGCTGAGCGTGCCGCCATCAGGGCGACCGAAGAAGGAACCATCCAGAAAACCATTGTTCTTTATCTGAATCGACTTTCTGATTTCCTCTTTGTTTTTGCCCGCTTTACAGCAATGAAAACGAATGCTCAGGAAACCATCTGGAAAACCTGATGAATACAATTAGGGGCATATTCATTTTCGCATACCTGCTGACGCAATTTGCTTCAGCGCAGGATTTTGTTGAGGAAAAACCTACCATGGATCTCTCGTTCAGGGAGGCAGGATATTTTGAATTCGGCACCGGCATTTCAACAAGTATCCTGGGAATTATCAACGCACCGCTTCAAGGCAGTGGCAGAGTTTCTCTACCCGCTTTAGCTGCACTCGGGGAGTATCGGTTCACCAGACAATTTGCACTAGGTCTTGCCTTTCATTTTGAAGAAATCAGAACAAGAAACATCGGCAGGGGAAGCCCGCCACCCAATCGGGTGCCCATCGATCTCTCCGTGCGTTACAATGCCGGGATAAGGTTCATCTGGCTTCCTACAATATTATTTTTTTCAGAGGAAAATGCAAAGAAACATGATGCCTATGTCGGCTTAAGATTCGGACAAACATGGTTTGCGCCTGACCTTCCCTCCTACGTAAAGAAGAACCTCGAACCATTTGATAAGGTTTTTGGATCGGATCGATTTACAACTCAGTTTTTTTTGG
>JBIIMV010000323.1:0-2985 GCA_044337805.1 Bacteroidia bacterium | reverse complement strand
AACGGAAGCACTCACCCAGAGCTTTACTGCCTGCATACCGGTGATAAAAGTGACCTGTGTCCTGACATCCGTTCCCTGCATATGCACAGGAGGATTCCAGCATACCTGATTGGTGTCACAGTACTCAGCCAGCGAAAAAACAGGAAGAGGCTGAGCGACCTCCGTATTCGCAAATAAGATATTGCGACGATTCTGCATAAAGGTTTTCAGAACATTCTTCTCAGATTGAAATTGTGAATAGGTGTAGAGCTTTTTGGGGTCGGCATTGAAAAGAGAATCAATATGCAGGTAATAACGGTCTATCGCACCATTGTAATATGCAGGGTCAAAATCATGGTTCAGTATGCTTCTCAAATGTGCCAAATACCGCTGTCTCCATTCAGGTACCTGAAACATCTTATTCATAAGCGGGTAGTTGATATTGGTGGAATTATAAAAAGGACCCCAGTTTACCTTAGTAGGATCCATCACTGAATTCGCATCAAACTCCTGAGGATGAATCAAACCGGTTTCCGGTTCGTAATAACAATAATAATCCATCTCCCCTTTGTATACATAACTGTCGTCGTCGCTATAGGCTATTTCACAGGCAAGAAACCATAAAGTCTTGTCAATGTTCAACACCTGTGGTAAGGCCTGCGGCAACTGCGTGACCGGCGTGTTGCACAAAACATCACTAAGATTGAGTAGTTTGTTCCATGGATTCTGAACGATGTCGTTGCTCTTTAAAGTATAATACTGCTGATAAAGGGCGGTATCGGTTCCGAGGTAATTGAACGCGCTCGTGCCTGATCCCCAACCGGGCTGGGGCGGTGGTCCGCCAACAGGTCGGTCTGCTCTCCAGTTGGCTCCGTCGTTGCTGAAATACCATTCCTCAAGGAAATCTTTATTTAACTGCTGAAGATTGGTATAAATACCCCAGTCCTGATTGTTCAGATACAGGTGCACATAATTCGCTTTCGCTGCAGGAACATATCTTTTAATGTTGTTTTCATAAAATGCCTCTCTGATGAAAGAACGGTCTTGAAAACCATTGTTCAGATTCATGGTCTGATACCCCATCAGTTTCTGATTAGGGTCATGATAATCTAAGCTGATATTGAAAGATTTTTTTTGCCCTTGCACCTGAGTGTAGGAGGTCTGTCCTTTGAAGCGCACACCTACACTATCATAGGTAACGCCATCCACCACCATCGTTGCGGGAATATCGGTGTGGGTCTGATAATTCTGTGTAAGAAGCTGCCAGTAATTGGGTTGTGAAAAATTTAAATACACAGATCGTATGGCAGAAGAATCATATAAACCTCCTGCCGGCATTCCTCCGGTAATCATACGATGTCCATCATGGCTTATCCACCATTCATCAGGCAGCGATTGTGCAGTGCAGGTTAATGATTTAACGAGGATGAAAGCGAGAACAAAGACCTTTTTCATGACGAATGAATTGAAATAAAGGTAATAAAAAAGCCGTCACTCAGGACGGCTTTTAAGTTGAGGTTGAGCAGGATGTTTACTTCTTCTCGTCTTTTACTTCTTCAAAATCAACATCAGTGGCTTCTCCTCCGGCATTGTCTTGAGCGCCGGATGCATTTGCATCCTGACCGGCTCCGGCATTTTTGTACATGTCTTCAGAGGCTGCTGCCCAGGCTGAATTGAGCTTGTTCAGTGCAACTTCGATGCCTTCGAGGTTCTTGCTGCCATGCGCTGTCTTGAGTTCTGCAAGGGCAGATTCAATCACCGATTTTTTCTCGGCAGGGATCTTGTCTCCGTACTCTTTTAATTGCTTCTCGGTCTGGAAGACCATGGCATCGGCGCTGTTCAGCTTGTCGATTTCTTCTTTGGCCTTGCGGTCGGCTTCTGCATTGGCTTCTGCTTCATGCTTCATGCGCTTGATCTCATCGTCGCTGAGTCCGGAGCTGGCTTCAATTCTGATTTGCTGGCTCTTGCCTGTTGCCTTGTCTTTGGCTGATACGTTTAAGATACCGTTGGCATCGATGTCGAATGTAACTTCGATCTGTGGCACTCCACGCGGTGCAGGCGGTATTCCATCGAGGTGAAACTTTCCGATGGTGCGGTTTTGGGCGGCCATTGGACGCTCGCCCTGAATGATGTGAATCTCTACGCTGGTCTGACTGTCGCTGGCGGTGGAGAACACTTCTGCCTTCTTGGTTGGAATGGTGGTGTTCGATTCTATCAGTTTGGTCATGACGCCTCCCATGGTTTCAATACCAAGTGAGAGTGGAGTTACATCGAGGAGCAGTACATCTTTTACTTCTCCGGTGAGCACGCCTCCCTGAATGGCAGCGCCTACTGCAACTACCTCATCGGGGTTTACGCTTTTTGAGGCGGGCTTTCCAAAGAAATCTTCAACGGCTTTCTGTACAGCAGGGATACGGGTTGAACCGCCTACAAGGATGATTTCATCGATGTCGCCGGTGCGGTAACCTGCTTTGGTAAGCGCAGAGCGGCATGGCTCGATGGTACGCTTAATCAGTGAGTCGGCAAGCTGTTCAAACTTGGCACGGCTGAGGTTGCGCACAAGGTGTTTGGGAATTCCATTCACCGGCATGATGTAGGGTAGATTAATCTCTGATGCAGTGGTGCTGGAGAGCTCAATCTTTGCTTTTTCTGCGGCCTCTTTCAATCTCTGCAACGCCATAGGATCGAGGCGCAGGTCAATGCCTTCGTCGGCTTTAAATTCATCGGCCAGCCAGTCGATAATGACCTGGTCGAAATCATCTCCGCCGAGGTGGGTATCTCCATCGGTGGATTTTACTTCGAACACACCATCGCCAAGTTCGAGCACTGATACGTCGTGCGTTCCACCGCCGCAGTCGAAAACCACAATTTTCTGGTCTTTGTTCTTCTTGTCAAGACCGTAGGCAAGCGCTGCCGCCGTTGGTTCGTTGATGATACGTTTTACGTTGAGTCCGGCAATTTCACCTGCCTCTTTGGTGGCCTGACGTTGCGCGTCGTTAAAGTAAG
>JBIIMV010000322.1:0-2988 GCA_044337805.1 Bacteroidia bacterium | reverse complement strand
TACCCTTAAAGAAGTCAGGATTTATTTTTGCGACCTCATTTGCCAGGATAATAGCATTTTTCAAATCGCCTTTTTCGGCCTTTAGTTCTGAAAGCAGGATACGAGGTTCAACAAAGTTGGGGTCAGTTTCCATGGCCTTTTCCAGGCATTTTGCAGCCTCATCGTCTTTACGCTCATTGAGCAGGTCTTTAGAGCGATCAAACAGCTTTATGGCCTTTGAGTTAGTTGACGAATAAGGCTTTCCGGGCTGGCAATAGGCAGTTGAAAAAAGCAATACAAAACAGTAAAAAAACGGAAGGATAATTTTCATGGAATACCGAGGTATTTGTGAGTTTGGACAGACATTCTCCAACGCGGATGCTGCATGATATAAGCTGTCAACAATGGTTCCATTTCTTTTCTGCGTTCCCATTCAGGCTGCAGAAACAAGGCACATGAAGGCCGAACCCTCGCTGCCTCCTGTTCTGCCCATGTAAGATCAGACTTGTGAAACACAACCACTTTGAGTTCATCAGCCATGGCATAGGATTCAGTAAGGGGCTTTTTGAATTTCTTCGGACTGAGGCATATCCAGTCGAACTTTCCGCTTATGGGTGAGCTGCCGGATGTTTCCAGCCAGATATTAAATCCGGCATTTTTGAGGGCGTTACATAGAGGACTGAGGTCGTGCATACAAGGTTCTCCTCCTGTAATGACGATGTTTCTGGCCGGATATTGCAGGGCATCTGAAAGTAAGTCTTCCACTGCACGGAGAGGATGCAGGCTCGCATCCCAGCTTTCTTTCACATCGCACCAATGGCAACCTACATCGCATCCGGCAAGTCTTATAAAGAAGGCAGGAATGCCGGCATTGGCGCCTTCACCCTGAAGGGTGTAAAAGGCCTCCATCACCGGATATTGAACGGTCTTTTCCATCATGAGGTCAAATGTCCAGAAAATTCCTGATGATATCTTCTCCCAATGGTGTCATCACCGATTCAGGATGAAACTGAATACCGAAGGAAACATCTTCAGTATGCCTGATTGCAAGTACGATATCGTCAACACCTCTGGCTGTTACCTGAAGACATAGAGGCAGGCTTTCCTCCTCCACCACCCAGGAATGATAGTGACCAACCAAAAATTCGGCGGGAAGCCCTTTGAAAAGCGGTTCTGCATTTGTAACCCTGCAGATACGCTGAATGCCATGCAGGGGCCTTTCAAGATTTTTAAGCCTTGCTCCATAATGAAGCGCAAGTGCCTGATGCCCGAGACAGACCCCAAGCATTGGGATTTTTCCGGCATAGCGTGAGATGATATGCATCATCTGCCCTGCCTCTTCCGGCAAACCCGGTCCGGGAGAAAAAACAAATTTGCTGTAGGCATCAAGGTTCCCACCCAATCTGGCATCGTCGTGAAACATGACATCAATTTCAGTTTCGGGAAACCCGGCCATGGCATGCCACAGGTTCCAGGTGAAGGAATCATAATTATCTACAAGCAAGATGCGGTTCATGCAGGCAGCGAGCAGAGAAAAGACATGGTATCGACTCCGTCGGCATAGTCATTGAGACGGGGTTTCTGAGAGGATGCCGGAGGCAAAGCCTTATCGATAACAGCAGGGTCAGCCACCACACACTGCAATTGTTCCTCAAAGGTCTTTAGCTTGTTTTTCACCTGTTGTATGCTTTCATATTCTTCGTAAAAAAGCACGGCGGGAGGAGAAGCAAAGCCATCATCTCTTTTGAGCAGCAGGAAATGATTATCGAGCAAGGGTTCAAGATTCATGAGGTAATAAGCCCGAAAATATTCATAGTTGTTAAGGTAACGGCGGTTTGCCGTGATGCTGCTGAAGGGGAAAATGGCTTCAAAGAATGGTTTGAAATCATAGGAATCGGGCACGAACAATTTTGAAACACTACGGCAGCCCATTCCATAATAGCTGAAGATATCTTCGCCAAGCTGCTGCAACCACTCTGAACTTTCAGTGCCGCTCAGCACCGCGGCTGAACTGCGGCTTTTTCTTAATAAGGAAGGCTTGTTGCGGAAATAGTACTCAAAGTAACGGAAAGAGTTGTTTGAGCCTGTTGCAATAACGGCATCAACCTCAGGCAGCTTGTTTTCGGTTCGGCTGATCCTGCTTTCCCATGCAGGATTTACCGCTGAGAGCAGCTCCATCATCCATGGAATCAAGACGGCGTCGTCTGTTGCATATTTCACCACAGCATGATGTCCCGCAGCCAGAACACACAACAAATCATGGAATCCGACAGCCGGGATATTACCCGCCATGATGATACCCACCCTTTTGGGTTGCACCTTTTCGACAGGATAGGCGGAGAGCCATGCTTTCAAGGCATCACGACTCAGCCAGGGCAGAACAGCAGAAATCGCTTTTCTGCTCATCTCCTCGTCGAACCATGGATTTTTGATAAAAGCTTGTTGCATGGCGTGTTTGAAGCCTGACTGAACGCCTGCTTCGGCAGTGCCATCCAGTATTACGGCCAGCCTGTCTCCCAGCTCATGGAGATCGTTGATTCTTTCTTCTGGAGTCATGAACAAAAATTTCTGCGCTTCGTTTTAGAAGGATAGACGCAAATAACGTAGGTTTGCATCAAACTTCTCAGCGATATGGCCATAAAAATCACCGATGAATGTATTAATTGCGGGGCTTGCGAGCCTGAATGTCCGAACAATGCCATTTATGAGGGTGGTAACGAGTGGCGTTTCAGCGATGGTACTTCGCTGAGTGGCGAAATCACCACGCTGAACGGAATACAGCTCAGCGCAGAGGCGCCACAAGCTCCAAAAGCACTGGATGTGTACTACATCGTAACCGACAAGTGCACTGAATGTGTAGGATTTCACGATGAACCGCAATGTGCCGCGGTTTGTCCGGTAGATTGTTGCATCGATGACATGGACCACCGCGAAAGCCGTGAGCAGCTCATGGGCAAGAAGGAGTTCATGCACATCTAACACCTTCATTCCTGTGAAAAGCAGGATTTT
>JBIIMV010000321.1:0-2998 GCA_044337805.1 Bacteroidia bacterium | reverse complement strand
CTGATGGCAGGATTTTCCCCCGCTCTGATTTCGACCTCCCGCGTTGTGAGAATAAGCTCCCTGAGGGTAATGCGAATTGTATCAGAAGTTGATTCAATGGTGAGTGGCAATTGAAAACTGCTGTACCCGATTGACCCGGCAACAAGCGTATCATTAAAATGGCTGATGCGAAGACTGAATTCCCCTTTTTCATTGCAAACCGTTCCGATGCTTGTGTGCTTCACATAAACACTGGAATAGGCAACAGGCTCTCCTTTTTCAGAATAGACTCTACCTCTGATGTTTCTACCCTGATTTTGAGCTGAAACATTCGAACAGCCGATAAAGGTCATTACAATCATAAAGACGACCCTCAGGCATGATGATGGATTTTTCAAGAGTGCCAATTCTTTGATGGTTTTCCCCTGTTTGACTGACAGAGCTTGTGTTTTGTTTGTTGACAAGGTAAAATATTTTTACCTACCTATTGAGAATGGCCTACCCGGAATTCTAAAAAAAGCAGAATCAAACATCTTTGTTTCAGTCATATGACGCACACCTTGGTCGATTTGTTACTGCATCATGTTTATGCAAAACGCAGCGGGACAGGATGAACAAACCTCACGAAACTATGTTTCAGGAGCATGAGCAATGTATTGTACCGCGAGACCTTCATTCAACGACCGTTGAATGAGGTTTTTGAATTTTTCAGCAAGGCCGAAAATCTAAATGCGTTAACCCCTCCCGAACTTAGTTTTAAAATTCTTACCCCATTGCCGGTGGCAATGAAACAGGGAGCCATTATCGATTACAAAATCAAACTAATGAACGTCCCGTTTCACTGGAAAACGCTCATTTCCAAATGGGAGCCCGGAAAGTTGTTTGTTGACCAACAACTAAAAGGACCATACAGCAAATGGATTCACCTTCACGCATTTGAGGAGTATCAGGGAGGGACCAGGATGACGGATAGGGTCGAGTATGATATTCCCGGTGGATTTCTTAGTTATCCTGTTTTGCGTTGGTTCGTGAAGCCCAAAGTAGAGGCCATTTTCGATTACCGTGAAAAGGCGCTAAGGAATTTATTTCCCTGACCCGAATATGGGTTATCTTTGCGCCTTCTGCTCATGAGTGATCAAATTAAACATGAGTGCGGAATCGCACTGGTAAGGCTCCTGAAGCCTCTGCATTTTTACCTCGAGAAGTACGGTACTTCTTTCTATGGCTTGAGCAAGCTTTATCTTTTGATGGAAAAGCAGCACAACCGTGGGCAGGATGGTGCCGGGGTTGTCAATGTTAAAATTGATACTCCACCCGGGATTAGGTTCATCAGCAGGTATAGAAGTGTTGAAGACGCGCCATTAAAAGATATCTTCGGGAAAATAAATTCCCGCTTTCAAAAATTAAGACCCGAACAGCTGAGTGACCCTCAATGGCTAAAGCTTCATCATGGATTCACAGGAGAGCTTTTTCTCGGACATTTGCGTTACGGGACTTATGGTGAAAACAAACTCGAAAGTTGCCATCCTTTTCTAAGGCTAAGCAACTGGAAAACGAGAAACCTTGCGGTTGCCGGTAATTTCAATCTCACCAATGTCGATGATTTGTTTGATCAGCTCGTTGAGCTTGGGCAACATCCAAAAGAAAAGGCCGACACCGTAACCGTGATGGAGAGAATCGGACACTTTCTTGACGTGGAAAACGATCGCTTGCTGCAACACTTTTCTTCATCAGGACTTACAGGAGAGGGCCTCATCAAAGAGGTCTCTGACCATTTGGATTTGGTGCGTATTCTCAAGGAATCCTCCAGAAAGTGGGACGGAGGATATGCCATGGCAGGCCTTATCGGCAACGGAGATGCATTTGTTTTACGTGATCCCTGGGGTATCAGACCTGCCTACTATTACCAAGATGAGGAGGTCGCCGTGGTTTGCTCCGAGCGACCTGTTATCCAGACCGCCTTCAATGTTTCCTATGAGCATGTCAAAGAGTTGAAACCAGGGCACGCACTTCTCATCCGAAAAAGTGGCAAGGTAGAAGAGCAGGCTATCAATCCGGCATCTGTAAAGAAATCATGTTCTTTTGAACGGATATATTTCAGCAGAGGAAGTGATCAGGATATTTATAAAGAAAGAAAAGCTCTGGGAAAAAGTCTTTGTACTCAGGTTCTAAACCTGGTTCAGCATGACCTTCAGGAAACTGTTTTTTCATTCATCCCCAATACTGCCGAAGTTGCATTTCTCGGGCTTATAAAGGGCCTTGAAGAGCATCTTATGGAGTACAAAAGAAAGCTTATCATGGCTGCGGGTGCTGATTTGACAGAAGCAGCCTTACAAGAGATTCTCACCCTCAGGCCCAGGGTTGAAAAGGTTGCCATTAAAGACGCAAAACTGAGAACTTTCATCACTGATGATGCCAATCGTGACGAGATGGTGAGTCATGTGTATGATATTACGTATGGCACCTTACGTCAAAATATTGATTCATTAGTGGTTTTGGATGACTCTATAGTAAGAGGCACCACTCTTCGACAGAGTATTCTCAAGATGCTCGACAGACTTCATCCCCGGCGTATCATTATTGTTTCGAGCGCGCCACAGATACGCTATCCCGATTGTTATGGCATAGACATGGCACGTATGGGAGATTTTATTGCCTTTCAGGCGGCCATCAGCTTAATAAAGGAAAGAGGAATGGAATCAATGCTTGATCTCATTTATCAGGATGCTTTGAAAGAAAACCAAAAGCCTTTACCGGAAATAATCAATGTAGTGAGAAGGGTTTATGAACCTTTTACTGCTGATGAGATTTCTCAGCGCATTGCGTATTTGCTCAAACCATCAATGGTGAACGCAGAGGTTATCATTGTTTATCAATCTATTGAAGGGCTCCATGCTTCTTGTCCTGAAAATCAGGGTGACTGGTATTTTACCGGGCACTATCCTACACCGGGTGGCAATAAGGTTGCGAACAAGGCCTTTATCAATTTCATTGAAGGAAATTCAGGTAGGGCTTATTG
>JBIIMV010000319.1:0-3013 GCA_044337805.1 Bacteroidia bacterium | reverse complement strand
CAATGGGACAGGCAGAGAAAATCTATCATACCACACTGGATATTCTCAAAAAATCTTCAGAAGCTAACATTCCAACTATCAACGCAGCAAAAGAAATCGCAGAGAAAAGAATCCGCGAAATTGGGGCCATTAAACTCGCCCGCTGATTTTTTTCCGCATAACATATGATTAACCGAAGGCATTTAAGGATAAAGGCCTTGCACTTTCTTTATGGGTTTTATCAGTCGCAAGACAAAGACCTGCTTAAATGGGAGAACGAATTTAAAAAAGGAATAAAGGCTGTTGAAGACTTGTTCTGCTGGTATGCTGCGCTGCTTATTGAGTTGCGCCAATACCGCATGAATGAAATTATGGCTGCGAAACAAAAGCAGCTCCCGGGTCCTGAAGATCTAAACCCCAACCTGCGTTTCGTTAACCTCCCTTTTCTATTGGCTCTTGAGGCTAACAAACCGCTTGCGCTTACCCTGCAAAAAAAGAAAATTAACTACACCGCTCAGGCTTCGCTGGTGAAGCAGGTTTTTCGTGACCTCGCTACTCAGGATTTCTACCAGGCATTTCTTGTCTCTTCGCAACCGGCAGATGATGCCGGCTTTGCTCAAAAACTCCTGACTACCTTTTTGCCTTTCTGTGAGCCTGTTCAGTTTTTCCTTGAGGAGAAAAGTATTGTTTGGTCAGACGATCATGAGGTTGCCCTCACAGCACTGCTGAAATGGGTGAACCAATTAAGTCCCGGTGCTGCAGAAACCGCAATGCCTGTGCTGGTAAAGCTTGAAGAGGATTTACGCTTCGGCATAGACCTTTTCAGAAAAACAGCCCTGCACGATGAGGAACTCTCGGCCATCATCTCCCGCAAAACTGCTAACTGGGACATGGAAAGAATTGCCATAATGGATGTTATCCTGCTTAAAATGGCTATTTGCGAATTGCTTCATTTTTCTTCTATCCCCGTGAAGGTTACTCTTAATGAATATATTGAGCTCTCTAAGCAGTACAGCACACCCAGAAGCCGACAGTTTGTGAATGGCATCCTCGATGCTGTTGTTAAAGATTTTAAAGAGGCAGGTGCCATGAAGAAGTCGGGGCGTGGATTGATAGAATGATTGATAAATTTGCGCTATGAAAGGTATTGCTCTGCTCTTTTTATCAGTAATTTTTACTCTTGCCTGTAACAACGGCTCTGATTCAGATCCTAAATTCGGTAAACCTCTCTCCGGCAATCTGGTGAAAGATGGATTCTCCTCAGATAAACTTCCTGAAATAGTATTTAAAAATCAGGAATACGATTTCGGAACAGTGAAAGAGGGTGCCGTGGTGAAAACCTCTTTTCCTTTTACCAATACCGGAAAGTCGGATTTAATCATCGGAGATGCCAAGGGCAGTTGCGGATGTACCGTCGCTAAATTCCCAACCGAACCAATTAAGCCCGGGAAAACCGGAGAAATTGAAGCGGAGTTTAACTCTGCCGGAAAGCATGGTGTCCAGAGAAAAACCATCACCCTTATCACCAACGCTGAGCCCAGCACAAGGGTCCTTACCATCAAGGGTGAGGTTCTACCCCAAAATCAAAACTAAATTCAATCATATGACCAGCACCATCATTCTAATGGGCCCGCCACAGGGTGGAGGAGGATCGCCGATAGCGAGCTTCCTTCCCATGATTCTCATCCTCGTGGTTTTTTACTTCTTTATGCTCAGACCTCAGATGAAAAAATCCAAGGCCCAGCAAAAGTTTCGTGAGGGTTTGAAAAAAGGCGACCATGTTGTGACCATCGGTGGTCTGCATGGAAAAATCCATGAAGTGCAGGAAAAAACCATCATCATCGAAGTTGATGGCGGCGTGAGACTCAAGTTTGAAAAAACCGCTGTCTCCATGGACCAATCAGCAAGTCTGAATACCCAGCAGGCTTAACATGCGCAGGGGCCTGTTTTCGTCAAAGCCCCATGAGGATCGTCCCCAACCAAAACCCGAAACAGGGCTGGGGAATTTCTCCGTGTTCCTGCTGTGTCTGCTTTTCTCTATCTTCTTTTGGCTGCTCACGGTGTTCAATCGGGAGTACACCACCAGCATCTCTTTTGCAACTCGTTTCCTGAATTTGCCTCCCGAAAAAATTCTGGTGAATAAACTTCCGCAAAAGGTGAGCGTGGAAGTGAACGGTACAGGTTTCGAATTGATAGGAGCCAATTTTAATGCTCAGTCTGATACGCTTTATGTAGATGCATTTAATATCAATAAACTCTATAATGAATCTGCCAATGAACATTCTTTCCTTTTGCTTAACAATCAACTTCCGCTCATCGCAAGGCAGCTTGGTGAAAGAATAAAAGTTAATCACATTGATCCCGATACCGTAAAGTTCTTCTTCGGGCAGAAATCTGAAAAACGTATTCCAGTAAAACTTAATCTCAAGCTTAGCTTCGCTCCTCAGTTTCATCAGTCTGCTCCTGTTAAACTGAATCCTTCTTCTGTTCTTGTTAAAGGTCCCGGTATCTGGCTTGAGGATATTGATATTCTGGAAACCGCTCCCGTGGTGCTGCGAAACCTGAATAAAACAACTCGTATTACCGTGCCTTTGCAATTAGAAGATCGACGTGCCAATATCGATTATACAATGAAGACCGTTACGGTTGATATTCCTGTTGAACGCTATACAGAAAAAACACTGGAGGTTCCTGTTCAGGTTGTCAATGCTCCTGCAGGATACATTGCAAAGAGCTTTCCGGGTAGGGTGCAATTGAAGTTTAATACCTCACTTACGCTCTATAATCAAATCAGCGCGGCCGATTTCGAAGTTTATGCCGATCTGAGAAGTGTTGAGAATGCCGGCAGTCAACGTCTTAAGCTTCGTATCAGACGCCAGCCGGATGCAATCACCGGACTAAAGATGATACCTGAAAAGGTTGAATATGTTATTCGCAAGCCCTGATTCTCCGCTATTGGTTGGTTTAACCGGAGGTATCGGCTCGGGAAAATCTACCATTGCCAAAATTTTTCTCGCCATAGGTATTCCGGTTT
>JBIIMV010000318.1:0-3015 GCA_044337805.1 Bacteroidia bacterium | reverse complement strand
AATCTTGTCGTCAAGTCCCGGTCTTGTTCTTTTTGACCTGGCCTTCAATAGCAGTGCCTTCCAGTGCCGGTGCTTTTCCTGTGAATAGGCGGCGTAACGCTTCATGGAACTCAACAGGATGTAATGGTCATCTTCCCAGTATCCTTTCTGATCTAGATGATAGGCTTGAGCAAAATCATGGTATTCCGATCCCAATACTTCTTTCAGCTCTGCAAGGGTCCATATATAAAACTTGCCCTCCTTTCCTTCGCTATCGGCATCGAGAGCAGAATAAAAAGCACCGTCTTCTGACTGCATTTCGCGTAGAAGAAAATCTACTGTCTCTGACACTACCATACGGTAAACTGACTCAGGCTGCTGTCGGTATGCCTCCGAATAGAGTGCTATTAACTGTCCATTGTCGTAAAGCATCTTTTCGAAATGCGGAACCTTCCACTCCATATCTGTGGAATAACGCGCAAAACCACCGCCAACCTGATCGTAAATACCGCCAAGTGCCATGGCATGAAGTGTATGATGCACATGAGCTGATATCTCCTTGTCGGAACAGGCTGCTGCATATCGAAGCAGAAAAAGGTAATTATCAGGCAATGGAAATTTCGGAGCGCGGTTCGGTCCACCATCCTCTAAATCAAAATCTTGCTTCCATTGCTCAACGGTGGCGTGAAGCAACTGCTTAAAGGGTGCCTCATCCGGAGTCTCTACCCATTCGGGTACTGCAATGCCATTGGTTAAACGGGCGCCGTACTCCTCCACCTTGCTCCGGTCATTGTTAAATAAATCTACCAGATTCTCCATCACCTGCATCCAATATTGCATTGGAAAGTACGTTCCGCCATATATGGGTCTTCCATCCGGAAGTGTAAAACAATTTAAGGGCCATCCACCTCTGCCACTCATAAGCTGCACCGCCTTCATGTAAACCTGATCAATATCAGGTCGCTCCTCCCGGTCAATCTTAATGCAGATAAAATGACGGTTCATGTATGCAGCAGCCTGCTCATCTTCAAAAACCTCTCGCTCCATAACATGGCACCAATGACAACTGGAGTACCCAATGCTCACCAGCATCATCTTGTCTTCAGCCTGTGCCCGTTCAAGTACTTCTTCAGACCAGGCCTCCCAGTTAACAGGATTGTGCGCATGCTGCAGCAAATAAGGGCTGCTCTCTTTGATAAGATTATTGGTGTGCATAAAAAAAATAAAAAGCAGAATCAAAAAGATTCTGCTGGCCTGTTATAAGGGACTTTGGGTGAAAATGGTCAGATAAATTTTTCGCCTTTCTGTCTCTTAACATCATTGACAAATTGTCTGATTTGCTGTTCGTTTTCCTTCTTGCAGATAAGCAGCACATCATCGGTATCTACAATGATGAAATCTTTCATACCCTCGGCCACCACCAGTTTTCCACGTTCAGCATGCACAATGCATCCTGAACTGTTATACATCATGGCATTACGGTTAATAATGGCATTGTTCTTTTCATCTTTCTGAATGTGGGTGTACAAAGAACCCCAGGTACCGAGATCACTCCAGCCTATAACAGAGGAACGCACGTACACGTTGGGCGCTTTTTCCAGAATAGCATAGTCGATAGAAATATTTTTTACCACCTCGTAGGCCTTTTCAATGAAGGCATTTTCTCCGGGCGTATTATAAACAGACATACCATCCCGAAAGAGCGCAGCTGTCTCCGGCATATGCTTCTCAAAAGCAGAAATGATGCTTCGTGCCGTCCAGATAAAAATACCTGCATTCCACAAAAAATCACCGCTCTGTAAAAAGAACTTCGCCATTTCCATGTCGGGCTTCTCGGTAAAAGTCTTAACCTTCTTGATTCGATCATCCGCCTCTGTCTCGGAACTTTCAACAAATTGAATATAACCGTATCCTGTATCGGGACGGGAAGGCTTGATACCCAGTGTTACCAGGCAATCCATGCTTTGTGCTTTTTTATAGCACGACTTTACGGCCTTGATGAATGTATCTTCCTTGAGAATGAGATGATCAGAAGGAGAAACAACAATATTTGCGTTGGGGTTCTCCTTGTAAATTTTATAACTCGCATAAGCCACACAGGGAGCCGTATTTCTGCGGGCAGGCTCAAGCAAAACCTGATGATCCTTAATTCCGGGTAATTGCTCTTTCACCAGATTGCGGTAATCACTGTTGGTAACGATATAGATATTCCCTTCCGGGCAGAGCTTCAGGAATCTGCGGTAAGTAACCTGTAGCAATGTTTCCCCTAATCCAAGAATATCAATAAACTGTTTCGGAAAATCAGTGCGGCTCATTGGCCAGAACCTGCTGCCGATTCCTCCGGCCATGATGACACAATAATTGTTTTTCATTGTCTTATCCTATTGCTACGGGCGCTCCGCGAAAAATCTCTAGGGCGCTTCGGAGTCTGGTTAATATGTGTTGAATATCGTCTTTACTGATAGTACCAACCGATACTCTGAACCAGTCTTCGCATCCCATAGCCCCAAAAACCTTGAAGGGCAGAGCAGCGAATCCTGCTTCGTTAAGTAAGAAGTTGAAAATATCTCCTGAATGCTCCATTTTTATGTCCTTGCTGTTAGCAAGTCCTATCAGAGGGAATTTTACGCTCAGGTAGAGCGCCGCCTGAGGTGTAATGGCCTCAACAGGGAAGCCATCCTTCCTCAGTAACTCAAGGCCTTCGTACAAATGATGAAGTCTGAACGAGAGCTCTGAAGAAATCCAGTGGTGATACTGCTTCACCTCTTCAGTGTGAGCAAGCAAATACGCCGTGGCCGCCTGTTCAGGCCTTGGCGCCCAGGCGCCAATATGACCAAGCATATCTTTCATCTTTTCCATGAGAAACCTGGGCCCCCATGCCCAGCCTACCCGAACACCCGTTGCCGCAAAAGACTTCGATATGGCATCTATGTAAATGGTGTAGGGCTTCATCTCAGGAAACAATCCTACAGGGTGCTCATGTTTCGTTTCTCCGAAAGTAAGCATCCAGTAAACCTGGTCAAACATCAGGTATAG
>JBIIMV010000317.1:0-3020 GCA_044337805.1 Bacteroidia bacterium | reverse complement strand
TCCGGGTTCATGTCAAGCAGCGTAATACGCTCCTGTAAACTGTATAAACTTAGTGAGTTATAAAGTTCTTTCAACTTTGAATAACTGATCTGCCTGTCATCTTTCTTACGAGCCAGCCCAATAAGCTTGTTTATATTTCCACCTGAACCAATGCCACTGATGCTCTCAAATTTTGCGGTCGCACCGATGATCCACTCCTTCATTCCTGCCCAGGTTTCCTTATTTACTTTCTCTTTAAGAATCCTGATGGTTCCGATGTTGAATGAATTGGAATCTACCATTCTTCCATCTGAAAACAACGTGAGCTCAGTGCTACCTCCACCAACATCAATATACAGGTAGTTCTTTTTGTGATTCATGTGCTCGGCAATATGATTGGCATAGATTACTTCGGCTTCTGTTGTGCCATCAATAATCTCCACTTCGATTCCGGCCTCCTTACGAATTCTCTCCACCAGTTCAAAGCGGTTCGATGCCTCACGCATAGCCGCCGTTGCACAGGCCCTGTATGAAATAACCTCATGCACTTCAATGAGGTGCCTGAAAGCTTTCATCGTACTGATTAACTTCTTGCATTTCTCCTCACTGATATGCCCAAGTGAGAAAGAATCTTCCCCAAGCCTTACCGGAACACGCACCAGGGAAGATTTTTTGAAAACCGTCTCTCCGTTCGGCTTATCGTACACATTACAAAAAAGCAGTCGCACAGCATTTGAGCCAATGTCAATGGCCGCATAACGGTATATCACCTTCTCTGCCATACTCAGCCGGCCTTAATCTTTGATTTAGGAGTAGGTTTACGCTTCTCAATCATACCTGCAAAATACTTATAAATCTCATCCTGCGCTCTCACTTTAACACCATTTTCAGGCTGTCGGTAAGCATTATCAAGCTCCTTGTTCAATATGCGAATTTTGGTACTTCCGTTCCACTGAAGTTGCAGATAATCCATGATGATTTTTTTCAGAGGAGGGTGGTACACCGGACAAGCAATCTCGGATCGAAAATCGAGATTCCTGACCATCATGTCTGCAGATCCAATAAACACAAGCTCTTCTCCACTATTGTGAAAACAACATACCCGGGCATGTTCAAGATATTTGTCTACCAGACTTACTGCCCTGATGTTACTGCTGTAACCTTTCACTCCCGGTACCAGTGAACAAATACCTCTGATGATGAGCTTTACCTCCACGCCGGCCTCACTTGCCTCATAAAGAGCCTCAGTAAGTTCACGGTCTACCAGGCTGTTCATCTTCATAAAGATACCTGCCTTTTTCCCCGCCTTTGCCTGCTTGATTTCATGATCAATAAGCTTCATTAGCTTTTTGCGCATGAAAAAAGGACTAACCAGCAGATGCTTGTATGTTCCGATTTTATAGTTGTTGGCATAAAAATGAAAGACACGCTCTACCTCTTCAGAGATTCTTGTATCACGGGTAAAAAGACTAAAATCGCTATAAATACGCGCGGTGTCCTCATTAAAGTTTCCTGTGCCTACATGGGTGTAATAAACATTCTTGCCGCGCTCTCTGCGAGTCACTAGAATAAGCTTGCCGTGCACCTTCAGACCGGGAACACCATAAATCACTCTTGCTCCTTCTTCCTGCAAAAGATTACCGATGTTCAGATTGGCCTGCTCATCAAAACGTGCCTGCAACTCGATAACGGCGGTCACTTGTTTGCCATTTCTGATGGCATTCACAAGGGCATTGATCACCTTGGAATAGCGCGCGGCACGGTACATGGTAATCCTGATATGGCTAACATTCGGATCCATGGCTGCCTCCCTGAGAAAATCAATTAGATGATCAAAACTCTGATAAGGATAGCAGAGAAGAATATCTTCCTTGCCAATGGCTTCAAAAATACTTTTGTTCTCACGAAGCAAAGGGTGCTCCATCGGCATAAAGGGCGGATTCAGAAGTTCAGGCCCTCCAACTTTTGGAAATTTTATAAAATCTTTGAAATTGTGATAACGCCCGCCGGGAATCAAGGCCTGTTGCTTGCCCAATCCCATTTTCTTCATTAGAAAAGCGAGGAAATCAGGCGGCAAATCGTGGTCGTATACAAACCTTACAGGAGAGGCGATCTTCCTTGCCCTTAATCCTCTTGCAATTTTCTCGGTTATGCTCTTGCTAAAATCTGAATCAATATCAAAATCTGCATCCCGCGTCAATTTTATAGTCCATGCTTCAAAAACCTTGTACCCGAACATGGCATAAATGTCTTCCAAACAATACCTGATGACATCATCCAGCAACATGATACTCTGGGTATTTTGTTTGGATGGCAATAGTACAAAGCGACTGATTTCATCGGGAACCTCAACGAGACTGTAAAGCATATCTTTCTTGGTAAGCCTCACCGAAAGCCTTACTGCAAGATAAATACTCTTGTCGCGCAAAGAAGGAATCTTCGGTGCACTCTCAATCATGATTGGCACCAGCAATGGCCTGACACTTTGGTGAAAATACTCCCTCACCCAGGCACCTTGTGAAGGCGTGAGCTGTTTTTCATTCACCAGAAAAATTCCATTATGCCTTAGCTCCTGCTTGATAACCTCGTATACCCCGGAAAATCGCTCTTGCTGGTCGAGTACCTTTTTCTGAATTTTATCAAGTACCAGTTTGGGGTCTTCGCCAATGAAATAACGGGCATTTTTCCCTAAAGCAATCATTCGACGATAAGTTCCCACTCGCACACGAAAAAACTCATCAAGATTGTTGGAGAAAATTCCAAGGAACTTAATTCTTTCCAACAGGGGAACCCCGGGATCTGAGGCTTCCTGCAGTACCCGGTCATTAAATGAAAGCCAGCTGATATCCCTGTTTATCCAGGGGATTTCCTTCTCGCCTTTTTTCATTTATTTTTTTGAGACTTTTTTTGCCGGACGACCACGATGTGTTTTCTGCGCTGATGCAGCAGGTTTCACGATGACCGCGCCTTTCTTCTTTGCAGGTCTGGCAGCCCTTGTTGTTTTTGGTTCCAACGGCTT
Organism: Bacteroidia bacterium; assembly: GCA_044337805.1. Classification (GTDB taxonomy): domain Bacteria; phylum Bacteroidota; class Bacteroidia; order UBA4408; family UBA4408; genus JBEGML01. The sequence goes on along the minus strand of JBIIMV010000317.1, from coordinate 22 downwards.
TTCCTCTTTCTTTGGTGCTGCG
>JBIIMV010000409.1:0-3021 GCA_044337805.1 Bacteroidia bacterium | reverse complement strand
AATGTGGGCGGAGCGACTGCTTCAACCTTTACGACTACTACACTTAATAACAATGACGTGGTGAGCGTCATCATGACATCCAATGCTGCGTGTGCATCTCCGACGAGTGCCACTTCGAATACCATCACCATGACCGTAAATCCGGTTTTAGTGCCATCGGTAAGTATCACTGCGAATCCGGGTAACACTGTTTGCGCGGGTGCTTCTGTAAGCTTTACGGCAAGTCCTGTGAATGGGGGAACACCCACCTATCAGTGGCAGGTAAATGGCACAAATGTGGGCGGAGCGACTGCTTCAACCTTTACCACTACCACACTTAATAACAATGACGTGGTGAGCGTCATCATGACATCCAATGCTGCGTGTGTCTCACCGTTAACAATCAGTTCAAATTCAATCACGATTTCTATAGTAAACAACCTTGTTCCATCTGTTTCGGTGACTTCCAGTCCTTCGGGTTCTATTTGTTCCGGAACTTCTGTAACCTTCACTGCAGTCCCATTGAATGGCGGTAGCAGTCCTGTATTCCAATGGCAGATAAATGGAACGAATGTTGGCGGAGCTGTTAATTCAACTTTTACGACTACGGCGCTTAACAACAATGATGTTGTTACTGTCGTGCTTACTTCAAATGATCCTTGTGCGAATCCGGTTACTGCAAATTCTGCACCTTTAACAGTGACAGTTTCCGGCGTTGTTATACCGGCGGTAACCGTAAGTCTGACGCAAAATCTTCCTGCCTGTTCGGGAGCGCAGTTAGATTTTACGGCAACAGCCACTAATGGGGGAAGCACACCCGCCTTTCAGTGGCAGGTAAACGGAACGAATGTTAGCGGTGCCACGTCATCTACTTTTTCAACTTCAACACTGAGCAACGGGGATCAGGTTTCTGTGACATTAACCTCGTCTGATCTTTGTGCCATTCCGGCAACGGCTGGTTCTTTACCGATCAATATTACCATTTCAAACGTGGTTGCACCCACAGTAGCGCTGAGTGCGAGTACTGATACCATTTGTGCGGGTGATCCCGTTTTATTCAGCACAAGTATCACCAACGGTGGTGCGAGTCCGGGTTTCCAATGGCTTCAGAATGGTAATCCAATTGCCGGCCAGACAGCTTCTACGCTCAATAGTCCGGGCGGAGTGACCATCAGTAACAATGATGTTATCACGGTGATTCTCACTTCCAGTGATGCCTGTGCGAATCCTACCTCAGTGAGTTCCAACGCAGTGGTTATCACGGTGAGTGGAGCTGCGATTTCTCCGACCATTACCATCAGCACCGGCAGTCAGAGTATTTGTGCGGGTGATTTGGCAAGCTTTACTGCGAGTGTAACAAACGGTGGAACGGCTCCTCAAATACAATGGCAGGTAAATGGTGTAAACGTACCGGGCGGAACAGGAGTAGCATTTAGCTCTTTAACCTTAGCAGATGCTGATATTGTTACAGCCACGGTATTAAGCAATGCTCCATGCGCCTCGACGACACCCGATACCAGTAACAGTATCAGTATGACTGTCAATCCTCCCGTGACGCCCACGGTGACCGTGACTGCTACACCATCAACCATTTGTCAGGGCCAGCCGGTTACTTACACCATCAATGCCACGGGAACCGGAACATCGCCGGGTTTTCAATGGTTGTTAAATGGTCTTGCCCTTCCGGGGCAAACAGGCAATACATACACCAACAACGCCATTACGGGTTCTGATCAGGTATCGGTACAAATGCAATCAAATGCTGCATGTGTGACGATAAATCCAGTGACCAGTCAGGCGGTTGGTGTGACTGTCCTCGCTCCTGAAACTCCGTCTATTACATTAAACGTAAACGACAGCATCATTTGCAGCAATGAAGCACCGGTATTCACGGCCATTTTCACCAATGGTGGAACAAGTCCGATTTTCAACTGGTATGTAAGTGGAAGTCTTGTGGCCTCAACTGCCACACCGGTATTTACACCTGTTGGGCTTGGCAACGGACAATCCGTAGCTTGCGAGATTGTGAGCAATTATCAGTGTGCCACTCCGCCCGCTGTGCGTTCGTCTGCCATCAGCATTACGGTTTCCCCTCAACCTGTAGTTGAAGCCGGTGCTGATGTCAGCACCCCGGTAGGTACGCCCGTTCAGCTGAATGCGAGTTTTAATGGTGCCTATGATTATTTGTGGAATCCTGCAGCAGGCCTTAGCTGTACTGCTTGTATCAATCCTTTAGCCAGTCCTGATGTGAGCACCACCTATGTTGTTGAAGCAATTGATACGCTCAGTGGATGCACTGCCTTCGATAGCCTCAGAGTGGAGGTTTTTGAACTTATCGACATTTTTGTACCTACTGCTTTCAGTCCAAACAATGATCAGAACAACGATGTATTATTCGTTCGTGGTAATGGAATCAGGGATATTGAATTCACCATCTATAACCGGAACGGCGAGATGATTTTCAAATCGTTGACACAGACACAGGGTTGGGATGGAACCTACAAGGGGCAAGACCTTGATTCAGGAGTATTTAACTATCTGCTTACCGGAACCTTCAAGGATGGGAATACCATCAGTCAGAGTGGCAATGTCACCTTACAGAGATAATTCAGGTAATCTATTTTCTAAGGAGAGCCCGAAAGGGCTCTTTTTTTTATTAAAATTATTTATTATGTACATTTATAGGTATTTTTATTTTTCCACTTTTGCGTCGGGCTGCGACAGTACTGCTATTTTTTAATTGTATGAAGCCATAGAGAAATTGCTACCACCACGCTTTGGAGATCATATTAACAAAAGCAAGAGGGGATGGATATTTGTATTAAAGGCCAGAGCACCTGAGAGGTTAGAGGTTGCCACCGCAACCACAATCAATACTAATTGTAACTTTACCTCGCTAAATAATTGATTTGAAATCGATACGAAGCCTGGGCATTATTCTCGGGATCATACTCATCCTGCTTGTTATCAAGCATTTCTTCTTTCCCGCGCCGAAAGGTGAAACATCCGGTGGCCCGTCGCAAAAGCCTCCTGCTCCTGTGA
>JBIIMV010000316.1:0-3024 GCA_044337805.1 Bacteroidia bacterium | reverse complement strand
AAAGCAGGCGAGGATGTTTTTATTCAGAAATGTGCAGTCTGCCACCCTCCTCCCCTTTTTACAGATTACAGTTTCAGCAACAATGGATTGAAGCCCGACAACAAAATAAATGATCCCGGGCGCAGCAGGGTAAGCAAAAAAAACGAGGACAGCCTTGCCTTTAAGGTGCCCGGTCTGCGCAACCTGTCTTACACCTATCCCTATATGCATGATGGCAGATTCCAGACACTTCAGGAGGTATTAAAACACTATGGAAGCCTGCACTTACAGGCAGGATTGTACTCAAAAAAAATTCTTGATATTGGCGAGATAAGTGAAAAGCAGCGTGTTGACCTGCAAGCCTTTCTGCTTACCCTGAACGACGAATCCTTTGTAAAAAATCCTGCCCACCGCCATTATCCGAAAAAAAATGAACCCTGAGCGAAGGATTCCGCATCAAACCGCATCAAAACTCTCAAATTCCCAAAACATGAAACACTTTTGCGTGTCATTTTCTCTGTTGGTGCTGCTGGCAACGGTCAGCCATGCCCAGACCAACCCTGTTATCACCAATTGGCTTATCAACACCGGCGGTCTCATGGGCAGCCATTATGTGAACGGGAACTCTACGCCCATACAGGATAATGTTGAAGCCAATGTTCAAAGTGTGCAGTATTCAGCGAATTGGTCTTATATCTCCACCAACGGCATACCTGCTTATCCTACCGGACCCTTTCTTGATGGGAATCCCTCACTGGCAACAGACCAGAATGCCATCTTCAAATTCCCTCTTGTACCGGCTCAGAATACCGGCACACCCACTGCCACCACAGGCGGTAATATCGGAGTCTTCATCAATGGTGTTGCACTGTTCGACTACCGCGATGGTGTAGCATGGAACCCCGGCACCAATGCCCTGTGCGGCGGACCCGGCAACCCACCATGTCCGGGCGGACCCGGCGCCTCCATGGACTGGAACCGTGATGCCATCGTTGCAGAACGACTGGGCTTTGATTGTTCAAAAGGTCATCCGGCCATGGGAAACTATCATCACCACCAGAATCCCAGCGCCTTTAATCTTGACCTTACCGTTATCTCAACCATCTGTAACCTCTATGCGGCGGATGGTTTATATGCCATAGACAGCACACAGCATTCACCGCTGGTTGGCTTTGCGTATGACGGCTTTCCCATTTACGGAGCTTATGCCTATCAAAACACCAATGGCACAGGACCGATCGTAAGAATGAAATCGGGGTATCACCTGCGCAACATCACACAGAGAACAACAAGTCCAAGCGGTGCCACGGTCACCACCGGACCACCCGTGAGCACCACCTATCCACTCGGTTATTTCAGAGAAGATTATGAATTCATTTCATCTACTCAAACGGATGTACTGGATGAACATAACGGAAGATTCTGCATCACGCCTGAATATCCCAATGGCACCTATGCCTATTTCTGCACCGTCGACGCTAACTGGAACTCTGCATATCCTTATGTGGTAGGCCCCACCTTTTACGGAACCAGAACCGCCATGAAGGTAACCTCGATCACAGAGACCACTACCACGTACACGCCCACTGTCAGCAGTGCTGAAAGCAGAAACATAGATAGTTTTGTTGCCCTCCCATCGGCAGGCGGAGATTTTATTGCCGTTCAGTTAAACGGATTGAACCGTGAACGCAGCACCATCAGACTTTATGATATCAGCGGCAGAATGGTGCGCGAAAGTTTCATACAGCCGGGAAGCACCCTGCACTACCTTGATAGCCAAACCTTGTACAGCGGCACCTATATTGTTGAAATTACTTCAAACTCATTCAGAGGCAGCAAGAAGATTCAACTGATAAGATAAAGCCTCAGCTTTGGCAAGAAGCAGCAGGATAGAAAAAGTAGAAAGTTTGAAAGTAGAAAGTTGACCGGGCTTGCACGAGTCCGTCTTTTTGGAAACAAACAATATGCAGCCAAAAATAGCAGCTTCTTCTAAAACTGAAAATAAATGAAGGGTTGAACATTGGCTGATTTGGTCTGGTACACCCAGAAGCACATCAATGCCAATAGGACAGCCTGGATAATCAAAGGACTGCGTACGAGTAATCTCTCTGTAAAGCGGTCGGCAGCAAGGGGAATAAAGTGAAGTACGAAGCCGAGCAGCATTAGCATGAAGACCTGAGGATAGGCAGAGACCACCTTTATCAGCATGGTTCCATCAGGTCCGGTGACAACAGACGATATTACCTTGCTCGCTGTTTCGAAATCGCCCGCACGGAAGAAAATCCAGCAGAAAGCCACCAGATGAAAAGTGATCAGTGCTCCGGCATATCTGAACCATCTTTGCCTGAAGAAAGGCGCTCTTAAACCGGCTGTTGCGCGCTCCATTGCCAGCAGCGCGCCATGAAGTCCGCCCCAAACAACAAACTTCCAGGAAGCGCCATGCCACAATCCGCCCAACAACATCGTGGCCATCAGGTTCAGATATTGTCTGAACTTTCCTTTTCTGTTGCCCCCCATCGGAATATAGAGATAGTCTCGCAACCATGAGCTGAGAGAGATATGCCATCGGCGCCAGAACTCTGTAATACTCAATGAAGCATAGGGTTGCCTGAAATTTATTGGCAGATGAAAACCCATGAACAGGGCTATGCCCATGGCCATATCGGTATATCCTGAAAAATCACAATAGATCTGAAGGGTGTAACCATAGGCCGCCAACAAATTTTCGGTAGAGGAATACAAGACGGGATTATCAAAAACCCTGTCAACAAAATTCACACCGATATAATCCGAAATAACAGCCTTCTTTAGTAGTCCTGAAAGTAGCAGGAATACCGCTTTACCTGTCTTTTCCCTGTCAATGTCGGCAGGCTCCTGAAGCTGTGGCAGCAACTCATCCGGCCTTACTATTGGTCCGGCTACCAGATGCGGAAAGAAAGAGATATACAACAAAAAATCCTTCACCGAGTCAACAGGCCTGAACTTACCAAGGTATACATCGGTCGTATAAGAGATCAACTCGAAGGTATAAAATGAAATGCCAAG
>JBIIMV010000315.1:0-3038 GCA_044337805.1 Bacteroidia bacterium | reverse complement strand
TCCTAACAAAGGTCAGTTTACCATAGAAACCAATATGCCTGACCATCAGGCCTTCTGGTGGATGACAGATATTTCAGGAAGAAGAATTGGTAACTCTGGCACCTTCTCCGGCGGAAAAACACAGGTTGGAATCGATTTGCCCTCCGGTATTTATTTTGTTCACACCAGTATCGGACAAACGCATCTTGTATCCAAAGTCATTATCCTGTGAGGGTTTCCTCAAGGTTAACTTTAAATAAACGAATCTGAAAAAAGAACAGCCTTCCCGGCTGTTCTTTTTTTTATACTTCAGCTAAAGAAAATCAACCGACTGTGAAGTAGAATAATTGACAATACTTCAAGTGACACAAATAGTATAGCAAACCAATTCTCTCCCTCTCGAAATCATCACCGCAACCTGCTGTTTTCTCATCGAATGAATGAGCCTGTGCAACCCGCTGTTATCCTGCCATTATTAAGGCCAGGCCAACCCGCAAATATTGCTGCGCTCAGACAGGCTCTTAATAACGGGTATTGCTGAATGATCGTCATATTACTGTAATCCTTATTTTTTATTGCTCCTTCTCTAACAACAAAATGGTCAAAAAAAAAGCCTCCCGAAGGAGGCTTTTTATCATTGAAAACCTTTATCAGTATTTCACAACCCTTTGCGTGATGCTACGTTCTGCAGAAACAGCGCGCAGGTTATAAATACCCGGAGCAATTCCGTTAATATCGATATGACGCACCTGATTAACTCCGTTAAAACGGGTTTCAGAACGCATAACCTCTCTTCCATTTAAATCAGTAAGGCTTAGCGTGAAGGCCTCAGTATTGCCTGCATCAAGAGCGATGCTGATAAGCTCGCTGGCCGGGTTCGGGAAAACCAACATTCCATTCTGAGCATTCAATTCCTTCACAGATGAAGTACTGAAGGTATTGGTGTCAACTGCATTGTAAACAATGTTGTTGGATTGGTTAATGTTACCTGGATCGGTATCACCTGGCGTTGCACCATAAAGACTATGACCCGGCTCTCCGTCTTCCTGGTAAATGATATGCGCAAAACCATCAACCCTTCTGGCAATGGCACCAAATGTACCTTCGGTGAAGTCTGGGTCTCCATCAGCGGGAATGAGATCGATAGGAGCTGACCAGGTTGACCCACCATCAACAGACCTCATGAGGTACTGGTGACGAAAAGATTTGCCTTCTCCGTTGTCTGTTCCTTCATAGATAGAAGAGTAAGTCAGATAAATGGTTCCATTGGCGGCAATTCCTGCACTTGGATAAGAAGTCACACTATTACCTGTTGATCCGACAGCAAGACCTCCTGTTGTGGTTGGAGTGGGGTATTCAATAACACCTGACTGGTCGCGGTCGATAACCGTTGCGATGATCACAGTACTATCCTGACCCATAGACTCGTTCCAATATTTAATACCATCCGTGTAGGGGAAATAGGAATATCCTGCTGTAGCGGGATCGTCCTCGAGAATTCGCATGTAGCCGGTGAAAGCATGAACCTGGTTGTTGTTGTCAATCAGCACGGCCATTGCTCCGTCGTGTGTTTCGAGAGTATCTGCTACCCCATCTCCGTTAATGTCAGAAATTTGTGTAGCATAATCCCATTTGTCAATTGGAAAATCGTCAACGATGGTCTTGGTCCATGTATCACCATTGTCTGTCGATTTTAAAAGAATCAAATCCTGAGTAGCATCGCCTGCAAGTATGGCAACAGTATTTCCTTTAGCATCAATGGCATAGGTATCGCCGCCAAATCCGAGAAAGCTACTGGTGTCAAGGTCAGGAATCAGGATGTATAGAGAATCCCATGTTGCACCGCCATCTTGTGAACGCGAATACAACAATGCCCCATCAAGACCTTTATACAGAGCACCTCCTGAGGCAACCGGATAAGTGATAGATATTGAATGGATGGTGTTTCCATCGGTACCACCGGAGACCAGTCTTGGCCACCAGCTTCCGGCAGGAAGTGGGCTTAATAAAGTCGTCTCATCCTCCGTCCATGCACCTGTACCCTTCGTTGGTCTGGATGTGATTTGAATGTTACTGATGGTGGTATTGTGGCATACAAATGCCTCGGTACCATTGTCAAGGTTTACGATAGAGGGCCAACCTGTTCTTTTTCCCTCAACACGTACAGTTGGAGGCGTGTCCCAACCTGATGCGGTGCGGTAGTTGTAACCGGTTCCTCTGTCAGCAAATGAAGAGTGGGCAGGGGTTGGTCCTATGGTCCATGTTGCCGCAATTGTTCCATCAGCATTCCTCACAATCCTGTTACAAACGGAACTATTGGTCTGCAAATCGTAATAAGTGGTCCCAATAATTTCACGACCAAAAGAACGTGAGGAAGACTGACCACTGCCGGTGGCAACTGTTGGGTTTGGCAATGCGTAGGGCACGGGCCGTTCCACTTTGTTTTTGTCTGGTCTGGTCATCGCCAGATTTCTCAGTTGCGAAGGCGCCTGTGCACGGTTTGTTGTTACAGGGGCCTGAGCAAAACTAACTGCCGCCATAGCTACGGAAGCAATAGAGAGTATAATTCGCTTCATATTTATTGTTTGTTGCTAACGCAAATCTAACTATTTAAAAACGAAACAGAAAATCCTCAAACTGAAAAAATCCTACGCCAAACTCCGAAACTTATAAACTTGAATATTCTGGTATCGTGCGGATTTTCACCTGTTAAGGATTCCTTAAAATCGCGCTCTATTTGTCTGAAATCAAAAAACTCTGCCCCACCATATCGAATTTCCTCCATAGCTCTGGGTAAAATGGCCTTTATCCATGCCTTATTGGGCGTGGCATAGCCAATTTTATCGCGGCGGTCCAGCACCTTGGAAGGCACCAGCCCCTGCATGGAATGACGAAGGATGTATTTCGACGCCCCATCTCTGATTTTCCAGCCAGAATCAAGGGATCTACAGAATTTGATAAGCGAGGGGGAGTCAGCAAAAGGGGTTCTTGACTCCACAGAATGCCACATCGCGGCCCTATCCTCACATTTCAAATAACCTTTGAGCCGCCAGCCAAAA
>JBIIMV010000314.1:0-3046 GCA_044337805.1 Bacteroidia bacterium | reverse complement strand
GGAAACTGTTTTCTCAAAAAAGTTGTTTTACCTGATTGTCTCGGCCCGGTTAATACCAAAACAGGATATTTTTTCAGGTAAATATCCATCTGCTTTTTTATCTTTCTCTTAGCTCCCATAAAGCCCTGATTTTATTATGCAAATCTAATCTTTATTTTGAAATTACACTACCCTCTACTTTGAAATTACACTACCCCTTACTTTGAAATTACACTACCCTCTACTTTGAAATTACACTACCCCTTACTTTGAAATTACACTACCCTCTACTTTGAAATTACACTACCCTATACTTTGAAATTACACTACCCCTTACTTTGAAATTACACTACCCTCTACTTTGAAATTACACTACCCCTTACTTTGAAATTACACTACCCTCTACTTTGAAATTACACATGTTTATAAACAGCTTTTTCATGATGGTGTATACTTTGTTTTTTTGTTCATTGATTGATAAATCAAGGGTTATGAGTTAATGATGTGCTTGTTAATGTTTGTTTTTCCTCAATTGATGCAATAAGCCGGATTTGTTTTCGGTAATTTCCTCTTTCTCGGTTTCCATCTCCACCATTTTGCTGTTTAAAGTCTTTTGGTCGCCGGTTTTTAAGTCTCTGCATAAGTTGAATACCTGCGCTCTCAATATGATGGCTTCCGTTCCTTAGCCTTGATATGTTTGTGTTTCCTGAATTCAGATGATGTTTGTTTGTCGATATGCCCTATGTGGTATTTCTCCAATCCCTTGTCTGTTATTGTTTGAATCCTTCCGGGGACTGCTTTGTTCCTTTTCTCTCTGAATCAGATTAACATACCTCTGTGAATAGAAAAGCTGGAAGCGCGACCGACAATCTGCGCATTCCGTAAATTTGTTTCCATGTCTAAAATCCGTGTCGGAATTCTATTCGGCGGCTCCTCCCGTGAAAGAGAGATATCTTTTGCTGGTGGAAGAACCGTCTTCGATAACCTTGATAAATCGCTCTTTGAGCCTGTTCCGCTGTTTCTTGACAGTCTTAGCCAGCTGATCCGCCTTGATTGGCAATACCTCTACAAAGGTACTATTCGCGATTTCTATCCCCCGGTATCTTTTCTCCCTCCTTCTGAACATGGCTTTCAGGTGTATGCTGAAAGTCTTGGCGCTGATGAAAATCAACTGCTCGAAATGGCACGCTCAGTGGGTTCGCCCATTCAATGGCATGAGATCAAGGGGATGCTCGACTTTGTATTCCTCTGTTTGCATGGTCCGGATGGTGAGGATGGGCGCATTCAGGGGATTTTGGAATTCTATCGCATCCCTTATTCCGGCTCAGGAATCTTTGGCTCTGCCGTTGGTATCCATAAAGGTCGTCAGAAACAATTGATGGCCGACATGGGTTTCGCTACGCCAGCCTTTACCATCATCTCCCGCCACGAATGGCTCAGTAATGAACCGCAGGCAATGCTCATGAAACTTACATCCAGCGTAACTTTCCCGCTGGTTGTGAAATCTGCCAGGCAAGGTTCTTCCATAGGTGTAACGGTACTGAAAGAAGCAGGGTTGGCAAACTTTACTAAAGCTATGGAGCATGCGCTCTTCGTAGAAAGGGTTCATGCCACTCATTTTCTTGATCAAAGCATTGAGCACCAGCTTGAATTTATTCGCAGCCTCTGCGACATAAGGGAAGGTCTTGGGCTGCCTATGCTTATGGACCATGAAGGAAAGCAACAAAGAATTCTTCATCCCGACAAACTTTTCACCGCATTGAAAAGTTTGAACAAAGGGGATGTCATTACCCTGATGGCCGAAGATGCTGAAACGGAAGTTGTTGTAGAAGGCTTTATCGAGGGCAGGGAATTTTCCTGTATCGTGGTTGATAATGAATTGCCCGATGGTAGCACCATGCCTCTTGCTTTGCCTCCAACGGAAATCCGTAAAGGCGGGCAAATGTTTGACTATAGAAGTAAATACCTGCCCGGACTGGCAAGAAAGGTAACGCCTATTGATCTCCCGCAAAACGAAATTGAACGCATCGCCCAGAGTGCTGAACGTCTGTATTCCGCTCTTGGCTTTGAGGTTTACGCCCGTATCGATGGCTTCTATGGCAACGATGGTCAAATCTATCTCAACGACCCGAATACCACTTCGGGAATGATGCCCAGCTCTTTCTTTTTTCATCAGGCTGCCGAAATTGGGCTAAACCCTTCAAAGTTCCTCACTTTCATCATTAGAGCTTCTATCGCCTCTCGTGTAAGATCACTTGACGCTCACCTAAACACCCTCCTGCAGCGTTTAGATAGCCTTATTGACCTGCATGCTCAGACAATAACTCAAAAAAATAAGGTTGCGGTCATACTTGGTGGATATTCCTCCGAACGGCACATATCTGTTGAGAGCGGACGCAACATTTACGAGAAGCTGTCCTCTTCTGAAAAATACCAGCCCATCCCTGTTTTTCTAACAGGTGATGCTGCAAATTTTCGGATCTTCCATATTCCGGTGAACATTTTGCTCAAAGACAATGCTGACGATATTCGCGATAAGGTACTGCATTTTCACGAACATCCTGCTCTCGCCGCCATCCGTTCAAGGGCTGCGCTCATCACCGCCCGGTATGCCGGTGCTGCGGCGCTGAACAAACCTGAAGAATGGGATTTTGATATTCTTAAAAAAGAAGCCGATGCGGTTTTCATAGCCCTGCATGGTCGCCCCGGTGAAGATGGCGCCATACAGCAGAAACTTGAACAGCTTGGTTTGCCCTACAATGGCAGCGGTGTTCACAGTTCTTCTGTCACAATAAATAAATTTCTTACCAACGAGATGCTCAGAGCAGCGGGTTTGTCTGTGCCCGCACACCTGCTGGTGAGCGAAACGGATTGGAATACCAGACAAAATGAGGTGCTTGATGAAGTTTCCTCCCTGCTCAAATATCCTCTTATCGCTAAACCGGTTGACGATGGTTGCAGCTCGGCAGTGCGAAAAATTAAAAATGAAGATGAGCTAAAAGCCTTTGCCTCTCTTATTTTACGTCCTACTGTAGAAACTGACCCGCATCTGATGAATCTGCTCAAG
>JBIIMV010000009.1:0-11757 GCA_044337805.1 Bacteroidia bacterium | reverse complement strand
AATTTGTAAAAAATCAGGGCAAATAGAAGTTTTCTCACGGCTTGTTTTTTTACAAATTTAATCATTCCTCTTCCAGGGCTGTATCATCAGTTTTTCTCTGCTGATGTTCTCGCCCTTCCTGACTGAAATATAGTAGAGGCCCGCTGATATTCCGCTTAAACTTAATGACAAAGGTGCTCCCTGTGGATGATCTTTGATATTTTGTGTCAGGATGCACTTGCCATCTGAGGTGAAAACTTCAATTTCTATTTTGCCGTAAATGTCGAATGATGGAAGCAGATTAAAATGTCCGCTGTTTGGGTTTGGAATGATGCGTAATGAAGTTTTTTGAAATTCCTGCTCACCGCTGACGTTTCCAATCATGATGCCATCAATGGCCATGTCTCCGAGTTCTCCACTGTTCGTTCTACCTCTGAATCGCAAAACAATGGTCTGCCCCGAATAGGCCGACAAGGAAATATTGGCCGTCTCCCAACTCGCTCCCTGGTCGCCATTTCGAAAGAAAATGGAGTTTATCCAGTTCCCGTTCACAAATAATTCGACGTTGAGTGATCCCATGTTTCCACCCGACATGTGGTAAGAGAAAGTGAGTCTTGGACTTGGAAATGTTCCTAAATCAATACATGGAGTGTATAGAACGCCTTCTTGCTGATCGCAGTCGCTCGCCTCCAGATATAGGTATTTCCCGTTCACAGTTCCTGGAAGATAATCCTGAGAAGGTCCCGTGCCGGATGTTGGGGTGTTTCCTGCATTGACTCTCCAGTCTGTATCATCCTCTTCTCCGTTGATCGCATTCATCATGCCATTGGTAAGTGTACAGACGCTTACCCCGCAATCTGCGGCAGTCTGACAAAGACTGAAACTCTCCATATTTTCTGTCCATGCTGGAGAGACAACATCATGTTGTATCATCCTGATTAACATTTCAAGCGTATCATTATCGTGGTTCAGGTCTCCCGGCATGGCACTCCAAACTTTGAGTGAATAACTGCCCGGTGTGCTGATATTCGGGTTTGTTGCAAAACTTACTATCCCTGTTTCGGTAAACGAAAGTGTATCGGTGAAGCTTGCACTCAAAGGACTTCCATTGTCTATGGAGTAGAAAACCGGTATCTGTGAAACATCTCGCAAGCCAATATTCCGAATGCTGATTCTTACCTCCGGTTGACTGATATTCATACAGGTGAAATAAGGCCCTGCCGGGCTTTCAATTTCATTCAGGGCAACATCGTAAGTCAGCGGACAGAAAGCAGAAATATCACTCTGAACAGCAATAGCCCTGCGACTGTATACTCCATCCTGGTTCCTTGCCCTCACAGAAAGCCAGTAATGTTCATTGCCAGCATTGATATTCCTAAGTATAAAACTATCAGCTTGTGTTGTCGCAATGGAATCCATGTATTTGTTGCCAAGCAAAAAAATGTCGTAGGCGTTGGCTCCTGAAACCGTATCCCAACGTAACATCAAGCTATCCTGACAAATCCAGTAAAAGCTAAGATCTTGTGGAATGTTCATTACATGAAAGGAAGCATCTGACTGGTCAACACTGAATCCTCTCTCTATTTTTACTTTCAATTTTTTTCCGTTGCTTGAGGCAGGTAGCTGAAAATTTAGATTTCTTAATTGGGGCGAAACAGAAGGATTGATAGACGTCCATGTTTGTCCGCTATCGGCAGTGAACGATAAAGCAAAACTCTGCGTATCGGCTGCTGCATCCCATCTTATGGTGATGCTCTCTCCGGTTGAGTGTGTCTCGCCTCCGTTGGGATAAGTCAGCACTAGCTCTTTCAATTCCTCAAAGAACCATGTCAGAGAATAGTGCTGCGGGCCGAAGGGTACATCAAAGCCACTAATCTGAACTTGATAATTTCCGGACTGAGGGAAGTCGAGTACCACCTGTTCGTGATTGTTAAGATGGTCTGCACCGCTTATTGCCGGTAAGTTGAGCAGGGCAGGATCGGGACTTGAATTTAATACAAGTGGAAGATGTGTTGTGCCGTTTGGCGATTGCACGCTTAAATCCAGATCGTTAATCAAAGCCGGACTCGCCGCCTCAGCGGCCGGATAATCATTCCAGCAAATCATGAGCCTGGCCTGCTGCAAGCCTCCCGGAATAAATACCTGATGAACCTTCGTTTGCCCGCTCGCCACAGAGTCTGTCATAAACTGTTGCTGACTTACCGGCTGCAACATTTTTCTGCCGTTTATCCTTCCGTATCCGAATTTAAAATCCGGTCCTGTATTCCCGAGGTCATCTGCGGTATTCATGATCATAGCTTTCAAAAGAGATGAATGAGGAAGTGTACCATGGTAGTCGCGGTATGCTTCACTCAGCATGGCAAGTGCGCCCGCAACACCCGGACAAGCCATTGAAGTGCCCGATTTTGTATCGTAGCTGTGGTTATCAATGGTGGAGTAAACTGACGTTCCACCTGCACAGACTTCCGGCTTCAATCTTCCGTCATGCACAGGGCCGCGGCTCGATGATGATGCAAGATTGTCCAGGTTGTCGAGATTGCCTGCAGCGATACTGTTTTTTGAATGCTTGTGCCCTCCGGTAATATTTCCCCATCCCGCACCCGCACCGTAATTGCAGTCTTGTGTGCCATTGTTTCCTGCAGAGAATACATGCATCAGCAAGGGCATGTTGTAAATCTGCTCATCCAGCGTTGCTGCAAGGCTGGTATATCCTGCATTACAACCATCGGCATAGCTGGTGCTGCTAATGGTGATATTTCTTGTGTTGTAATGATCATAAATGCTGTCAAAACCCTGATACCCATTTGCACTGTAAACGAAAACCTCCGAACCCCATGCCATGCCCTTGGTCAGCGGGTCTTTGTTGCCTGCACCCATCAAAATGCCGCTGCAATGGTCTCCGTGATCTCCATTGTTGGAATTTAAAAACTGTTCGTAAATTCTTCCGTTGTAGTCAATATGAGGCCCGATAACTCCGTCGTCCTGTAACATCAATTTGATGCCATCTCCGTTGAAGGTATTCCCACCGGTAAAATCCTGTGAAAGAAAATTCGCCCGATGATTGCTGCGATCTCTGTTATACTCCGAAACAGGCTCTGCAGCAGCAATTTCAGCACTCACAATAAACGGCGCATTTACCAATTCATCCACTTTTTCCCGTTCTATCCATAATGTGATACGTCTGGATTTTTCGCCTGCATACTCTATTTCTGCTCCGAGATTTATCAGAAATTTTTTTATCAATTCGGTATTGAATCCCTTCAGACAGCGAATCGTTATCTTAATCTCTCCATTGTTTCGGTATGCATGTGCCGGAAATGATTTTTCTGACAATGCTTCGCGCAGACTTTGAGACTGCTTCTTCGCAGTGGTAAATACTCCTGTTTGAATAATGTTGAGTTTTTCTACCGCTTGCGGCAGGATGTCTTTGCTGATAACCGTCAGATACGAATTTTCGGTACGGAGGTACTCTTGCAAGTCTATACCTTGTGCCTTCAATTGGGCTCTCTCAGTCCCACTTAGGTTTTTATCAAACTGCATAAGCATCACCACTTTGTTATCGAAGGCTTGCTGATTTTTTATTTCCTCATAATACAAAGGTGTCGTCTTGTTATTTTGCCCTGACATCCGGGCATAACAAAAGAGGTGGCCGTATGCCACAAAAGCACAATAAATAAACAGCGCAGTTAATTTTTTCATGAATCTAATATACTGAATTTTCAACCCGGCACTTCTTATTCATCCGTGCATTAAAAAATCTGGAAATTGAACTTTCCATATGAATGAACATGTTGCATTCATGTTATCTTTGGCGTCTTATTGATGTAGAATGAAAAAAATCAATCCCAAAGACGCCCTGGAGTATCACGCTTCCGGACGTCCGGGCGCGATCTCAGTCTTGCCTATTCTCCCGGTGTTGCTGAACCTTGTCTCGCCATAGCCGAAAATCCTCAGGATGTGTACCGTTACACCGCAAAAGGCAATCTGGTGGCAGTTATTAGCAACGGTACAGCCGTACTGGGACTTGGAAACATCGGTCCTGCAGCTTCAAAGCCCGTTATGGAAGGTAAAGGTTTGTTGTTTAAAATCTATGCCGATATTGATGTTTTTGATATTGAGGTTGATGCCTCCGATGTTGAAGGATTTGTAAAAACAGTAAAGGCGATCTCACCAACTTTTGGTGGCATCAATCTTGAAGATATCAAGGCTCCTGAATGTTTTGAAATTGAAAGAAGACTCAAGGAAGAACTCGATATTCCCGTGATGCACGACGATCAGCATGGCACCGCTATTATCACCGGCGCTGCACTGATAAATGCACTTGAACTCGTGAAGAAGGATATTTCTCAGGTGCGTATCGTGGTGAATGGTGCAGGCGCATCTGCAATTTCCTGTACAAAACTTTATCTTGCTCTGGGTGCCAAGCAAGAGAATATTATCATGCTCGATAGCGCCGGCGTAATTCGTAAAGATCGTCCAGGTCTTAGTGAAGAAAAGGCGCTCTTTGCAACGGCACTTGATTTGAATTCACTTGCAGAGGCGATGAAAAATGCGGATGTTTTTCTTGGTCTCAGTAAAGGAAATATCGTCTCTCAGGATATGGTAAGGTCAATGGCTGACAGGCCGGTGGTCTTTGCACTTGCCAACCCCGATCCTGAAATTTCCTATGCCGATGCTGCTGCCTCTCGTCCTGATGTAATCGTGGCTACAGGCCGCAGCGACCAGCCTAATCAGGTCAACAATGTTCTAGGCTTTCCCTACATTTTTCGTGGCGCACTTGATGTTCGTGCCACAGCTATCAACGAGGAAATGAAATTGGCCGCCGTGCGCGCCATCGCAAGTCTGGCGAAGGAGCCTGTTCCCGAAAATGTCCTGCTTGCCTACAACAACAGATACCTTGCCTTCGGTAAAGAATACATCATCCCAAAACCCGTCGATGCGCGCCTGATTTACACCGTGGCTCCGGCAGTGGCAAAAGCCGCAATGGAATCAGGTGTAGCCAGAATTCCCATTGCCGACTGGGAGCATTATGAGAATGAGTTAATCAATCGTCTTGGGCTCGACAACAAGCTCATGAAAAATGTTACCATCAGAGCAAAACAAGATCCTAAAACAGTGGTCTTCGCAGAAGCTGATCACTATAAGATTCTTAAAGCGGCTCAGATTGTTCGTGATGAAGGCATTGCCAAGCCCATCCTTCTTGGTGATTCTGCCCGCATCAAGGCCTTGATTGAAGAACATCATCTTGATTTGGGAGATACACCTATTGTTGATGTGAGGAGCAATGAATTGGAATACAAGCGCGAGGAATACGCCGGTTTGTTCTTTGAGAAACGTAAACGAAGAGGCTACACCATTTACGAAGCAGGAATGGCAATGCGTGAAAGAAATTTCTTCGGTGCCATGATGGTGGAAATGGGTGAGGCGGATGCCATGATATCCGGACTTACACGTAAATATCCCGATACCATTCGTCCATCACTACAGATAATCGGTCCTCAACCTGAAACCGGACTCGTAGCCGGTATGTACATCATGATGACCAAACGTGGTCCGCTCTTTTTTGCCGATACCACCGTGAACCGAAATCCTTCCTCGGAAGAATTGGTGAAGATTACCCTCATGACGGCTCATGCGGTGAGGCAATTTAACATGGTGCCGAGAATTGCCATGCTGAGCTACAGTAATTTTGGGTCGGTCGATACTCAGGAAACCCGCACTTTACGCGAAGCAGTGCGTATTCTGCATGAACAACATCCTGATATCATTGTAGACGGAGAAATGCAGGCCAACTTCGCTCTTAACAGAGATTTGCTTCTGGAGAAATTTCCTTTTTCTTCCCTTACCCTTGGTGCTACCAACACCCTGATTTTCCCAAATCTTGCTTCAGGAAATATAGCCTATAAACTGATGCAGGAGTTGGGTGCGGCAGAGGCCATCGGGCCTGTGCTTCTGGGGCTGAGAAAATCGGTGCATGTATTGCAACTGGGTTCTTCAGTTCGTGAGATCGTGAATATGGTAACCATTGCCGTGGTGGATGCTCAGGTGAAACAGGCATCTGAACTGCGACAGCCTTAATTGTATTCTTTTATCTCCCTGCCGGCGGCAAGGTCTTCCCGCAACTGCTTGCTCGTTTTGGTCTTGCCATCGTGGCTCCAGCCCGGAGGACCAAATACATACATGAATTTTGATTTTAAATCAGGTGCACGCTTGACGTCGTTTCGAATGGCTTTGAATTCATGAAACATTACGTTCCCAAGATCTCGCTCCTTCAGCGGTGTTGTTAAACCATATCTCACTTCTTCTTCCTCCTGCTGGTAGGTGCCGAAAAGCTTATCCCATATTATCAGAAACATGCCCATGTTGCGGTCAAGGTATTTGATGTTTTTCCCGTGATGCACCCTGTGGTTACTTGGGGTAGCAAATAGCCTTTCCAGAATTCCAAGTTTTCCTACATATTGGGTATGAATGAAAATGCCATATAACTGGGTAATTGAAAACATCAGTAAAATTTCCTGAGGTTTAAATCCCATGAATGCTATTGGCATGAAGTAGATGAAACGATATAGTGGCTCAAGAAGAGAAGACCTTAAACCAACAGTAAGATTAAACTTCTCTGAGCTGTGATGAGTAACATGCACTGCCCAGAATAGTCGCACGGAATGGTCAATGTAATGCATCAGCCAGAATGAGAAATCCTGAAAAACCAGACAAAGTAGCCAGTACAGCCAGGGGGTTTCAATCGAAAAAACTTTATGCTGAAAGCAGACCAACAGCATACCCATCCCGGCGATTCGCATCATCAAATCAACGCCAATATTTGCCACCATCAGAAATAGATTTTCTTTGGTGTCAGCCCCTGCGTATCGGTCATTTCTGTATTTCGCTGATAGAAACATCTCCAGCCCTATGAAGAAAATATAGAGTGGCGTGGTAATGATGAATAAAAGGCTCTCTATGGTGCCGGCGAAAAGGTCTGTCATTTCAATTGCGAAATTATATGCTTTTTATTTTCGGGGTATCGCTTATTTCTCATTTTTTTTGCTCCAATTTCTTTTTCTTTCCGGAAGTTTCTGAAAGGTAACTTAGCTTTGTATCAAATGTTCCAACCCCTCCTGGAAGGTCTTCTCTCCGGCATTGCGCTAAGCCTGATGCTTGGCACGGTTTTTTTCTTCATTATCCAGAATAGTCTTGACCATGGCTTTAAAACAGGTTTCCTGATCTCTGTAGGTGTGGTGATTTCTGATTTACTGCTCATCGCGCTCTCTATGATGGGCTCCGAGATGCTGCCCTCGTTTTCGGGATTTAAAACCGCAATGACGATTATCGCGTCAGCTCTCCTGATGTTCATGGGTTATCGCAGCTTTACTAAAAATTCCTCCGCACTTTGGAGCCCGGGAAAAGGTGAAAGCAGGGCATTTTTTCTCGCTGCCAATGGCTTCATGCTTAATATCATTAATCCGGCAAATGCCGTGAACTGGTTCGCTATTGCCTTATATCTCAAAGATGTAGAACAATACACTACGCTGCAAAGAACCTTGTTCTTCTCAGGAGCCCTCGCCACCATCGTGCTTACAGAGGTTGGCATTGCCTGGGGCGCTTCGTCATTAAAAAGATTCCTCTCTGAAAAGGTGCTTCAATGGATTAACCGAATTACCGGACTCATTTTCATAGGATTTGCGATTTATCTGTTATTTCCACTTGTCCTCAGATAATGAGATGAATTTAATTTAAATCACTGGTTTCGTAAACAATCGTATAATCATCAATTTTGTTTAAATCTTTGACCATGTCATCAAACCAAAATTGTATATATTTTTCAAAAAATTCTATGGAGTAACAGCCAAGATTCTTTAAATGTTCAATTAAATATTTATTTTTCTTCAAATATGTATTTGTAAGTTCAACAAATAAGTGCAATTTTTTCTGAGAAGATTTGGTTAGGTGTTTTATAGTTGAATTTTCTGACTGGACGATTGTTTATTAGCCTTTCTACTTCTCTTACCCTTTCAGTTGTTATCGTTGTTAGGTCAGTCTTCTTTGGGAAGAATCTTCTGATAACTCCGATTCTGTTTTCTACCGTTCCCTTGTCTTGTGAGGTATAAGGTCGAGTAAAATATGTTGCAGCTTTGAGATGCTTACCAATAGCTGTGTGTTGACTGAATGCTTGATCATTATCAAAGGTAAGTGTTTTTACTATATGGCGGATGGGTCTTAATCTCTTTTTAATTCCTTGCTTTACCAGGCCACTATCTTTCGACCTTAATAGTTGTAATCGTGTCATTAATGAGGCCCTGTCTGTCATTACCAGAAGTGCTCCCTGATGGTTCTTGCCCATCATTAAATCTATTTCGAAATCGCCAAGGCGTTTTCTTTTAGCTACGATTGCTGGCCTGTCCGCTATGGATACTCTATTCAGTATTAGCCCTCGGCTATCTCTTCTTAAGCCTCGTTTCCGCCGTCGTTTTCCATGTGCCAGATATCTATACAGACCTTGGTACTTAATATCCCTGCGATGGTGACTCTGTTTACAATGCCAGATCCATTTGTAGATTGTTTCATGGCTTACAAAGTCCCCATATTGTCGTTTACCCTCGATATGGATCAGCTCCGGGCTATACCTGAACTGCATTAACCACTCTTGTGCTTTAAGTTTATCTTCCTCTGTGAAACGGACATGTTTAGGCTTTTGTCGATGCCGAATCAGCGTCTTTCGATGGGCGTTCTTGGCCGAGTAAACCTTGGCGCCGCGGCCCCGTTGGGCTATATTTCTACTTAGCTCCCGACTGATAGTAGCTGGTGATTTGCCGACAATCTTAGCAATTTCTTTTTGTTTGGCACCATTGCGAAGTAATGCTTCTATCTGATACCTTTGTTCCTGGCTGAGTTGTTTGTAGTTTTTAGACATAGACACTCCAAAGATTACACTTCTCAGCCAAATTTTCGCCCCAGACCCCTTAAAAGGTCAAGGGGCGAAAATTTTTATCCTTGGAATTGCACTTATGACTTGAACTCGGCATAGTATACATGTGCTCAAAAAGGTATTTGTCGATTGCTTTATTATTTTGTTTTTTAACTCCTCTTTTTTTGAAAGTGGGGATTTTAAGCAATTATCTAGTTCAATATAAATACTACGTTGAAGTACTTTGTGAGAACAAAAATAAACCAGAGCTTAAATGTAATGGAAAGTGCCATTTAGCCAAGGAATTAAAAACTGTTGAAGAAGACCCTGAAAAACCGGAGTTACCTCAAAGATTTAAAGATAAAACAGAAGATATTTTCCTTGTTCATCACTCCTCCAATTTTATTTCTTCTGAATTGACTTTTAATATTAACAGTTATTCAAATTATCATCCACCATTTCTTAGTTTCTGTTTCAAGGGAAAAATCTTTCAACCGCCAGAACCGCTGGTTAGTATATCTGTCTAATCGGTTCCTTGGCTTATTCGCTTTGAGCAGGAGAACTATGTATTTTTCAAAGCGATATCACAGAAACAAATTTAAAAAATGAAAAAAACAACTTCAATCCTGTTGATGATTATGATCATCAACTCAATTAACCTATTTGGTCAATCTCCATCTGCACTTCCTGTAACTTTTTCCTGGGGACAAAGTGCAGGCGGCACCGATTGGGACAACAATTTCCGAACTGTAGTTGACAGTGCCGGAAATGTTTACAGCTTGGGTTTTACATACAGTCCTATTTTCAACTATACATCGGATAATTCGATTAACGATGATATTTCAGCTAACACCGGATCGTCAGTTTACCTTATCAAATACTCGCCTTCCGGGAATTTAATATGGAAACGAATGTATAATGCCAATGCTTCAGACGAAAGGCTCGACTTAGCATTGAAAAACAATACATTGGTCTGGTCAGCCGGATTTTCGGGAACTCAAACCTTTGGTGACTCAACTTTTACCTCTGCCAATTCAGGTGCAGCCTATTCGGTTGTTTTTGTTAGTCTTGACTTAGACGGCAATTTTAATTGGGCAAATCAGTTAAATGTTGACTTAGCGGAATACGCCTCTATTGACATGGCCATTGATGGGAACTCAAATGTATATTTCACCACAGCATTTGAAGGGAACATATCAACTGTTTCAGGAAACTACGCATCAGCCGGAATAGGTGGAGATATCTTGTATGGTAAGATTAATTCATCGGGAAATTTCGCGTGGATTAACCGCATTGGAAATAATGAAGATGACAAAAGCGGGAATATCATTTTGGATAACAATGGCGACATTTTGTTATCAGGAAGATTCACAACTACGCTAGCGATTGGAACAAACAGCTTAAGCAGCCCGGTTGGATACGATTGGTTTTTATCTAAACTTAATCCAACAAATGGCACAGCTATTTGGGCTATTAGTGAGGGTGGTTTAGGAAGCGATGATCGTATTTCTGCTATTGGAGTAAACCCATGGAATGAAATTATTATTTCAGGCCGTTATGCAAGTTCCTTTTCTTTTGGCACACAATCCATATCATCTGTTGGAAATGACGATATTTTTGTTGCTAAATATTCTGCCGCAGGTTCTTTCGTTTGGGTGAAAACATTTGGAACAACGGGAGAAAACGACTGGACTTCCAATAATATTGGAATTGATGATGCAGGAACAATTTGGGTAGAATCCTCGGTTGGAGGAGACAACAACGGACAGAATTATCCGGTCTTTTATGGTTCTCTTAACGATTCTTTGAACTTGTCGGGAAATCAGGATTTTGTCTTTTGCCGATATAGCAATTCCGGAGACTTACTTTCAATAAACGCATTTGGAACAGAGGCTTATGAATTTTCACAAGACTACTTCTTCGACAAGCAGACAGGCAAGTCATACATTGCCGGACATCATACAGCCGATACAACCATTTTTAATCAGGATACACTATTGGTTCGTGGAGGTTTTGCTGACGGATTTACGGCTGTGGTAAATCCAAATATTTACGCCAAAAATGACCTTCATACCGTATCAACAACAGCTCAGCAAATGATTATGGTATTGATGAATGATCTTTACCCGAACTCTCCTGTATTAACAATTGTTCAAGGACCAACACATGGCAATGCTTTTGTAATGGGCGGCAATCATATTGCCTATACTGCAACAGGAATCTATAGCGGTAATGACACCATTCGATACAGAATTTGTGAAGGCAATGAATGCGATGAAGCCCTATTGATTGTTACAAATAATTTCGGTAACTCTATTGCAGAATTGAGTAACAAAAATCAGATTTCATTGCATCCCAATCCCGCATCTACCATTTTAAACATTTCGAATATGGATGAAATAGGGAGTAAGATCATTGTTTCCAATGCCATGGGGCAGATTGTCTTCATCGCAGAAAACGCAGGCAGCTTAAAAACAATTGATGTATCAGGTTGGCGGGCTGGTTTATACCATGTTTTCGTAATGTCAACTGACCAAGATATTAAAGGTACATCCAGGTTTATCAAAGAATAATCGGCCTGTAACAGCACAATTGCGAATATGGCGGACTTAGTGGTAATTGGAACATTCTGCTTCCTTTGAAGATCGGTGGCAAAATGAAAGTTCCTACTTCTAGGTCCGCCACATCGCAAATTTGCCAAATCCTTAATTTTGGCATTCCATGTTCTGCAAAAAACCCATTTTTTCACGGGGCACAACTGCCCCGCCCCGTAAAGCAAAGTTCGGAATGGTCTTCCGTATGACTCGGTAGATAAACATTTATATCCGTTTATAAGTGTTTATAAGCGTTTATACACGGATGTGGAAACAGATGAG
>JBIIMV010000312.1:0-3057 GCA_044337805.1 Bacteroidia bacterium | reverse complement strand
TGGTTCATACGTCATTCTGGATGGTACGAAAGCGACGTTTATTGATAAAGACATCACAGAAACTATAGATGAATTTATTGAGGGAAGTCAGGGTAGAGACATTACCCTTGAAATTAAACGCAGTAAATCTTCTCCAAATCAATATTTCCGTTTGAAATAATATGGATGCATATCAAAAAATTCTATTGCAGAATAAATCCTGGGCTGAGGAAAAACAGCAAATGGATGACCATTATTTCTCTCGTTTATCCGAAATACAATCACCTGAATTTCTTTGGATAGGCTGCAGCGACAGCCGTGTGCCCGCAAATGAAATTACCGGGACGGAACCCGGAGAGATATTCGTACACCGCAATATCGCCAACCTCGTGGTAAATACCGATTTGAATATGCTCAGCGTATTGAAATATGCCGTTGAAGTGCTGAAAATTAAGCACATCATCGTCTGCGGACACTACGGTTGCGGTGGGGTAAAGGCTGCCATCACCCATAACCACTTCGGGCTGCTGAACAAATGGCTTAGGAACATCAAAGATGTTTATCGTTTGCACGAGTCAGAACTCGAAAAGTTAAGCAGGTACTTAACCTGGCCAAAACAAGTATCATTCAAAAGTCCTGGCACTACCACCAAAGACCGGTATTGCATGGCACGGTGTATGGCCTGCGCAGTGGTATCCTGAAAGATATCATTCGCATGGACCATCTTACTGAAATAGATCCTTTGTATAGGTTCGACTTTGAGGGCGCTGAGGAACAGGATTCATAAAAAAACGGCATCAGTTAAGAACTGATGCCGCATCTTCATCATCCATCATCATCAGACTTGTTTCATTCTGGCGGTTTTGAGATAATTCCCCATAAATGACTTGCCTGTAAGTCCAAAATCTGCTAATGCAAGGAAAACCAGGTCTTCTGTTCCGGTGTTCACCGACTGGTGGTTGCACCAGCGTGGGATAAAGGCAAAATCTCCCGGCCCTACTTCGTTTTCAAAATTGTCTACCACCACTTTGCCTTTACCTTTCAAAAAGATAAACACTGTTTCATGTGCATGATGATGCAATTCGTTGCTCTTGCCGGGCTTTACCGTTACGATACGCGGATCCAGCACCTCCATGTCGAATGGCAAAACAGAAACAGAGAAGTCAATGTTCAGCTCATCTACCTTATTGAAGTACAAGCCGCGAAGCCTGGTGTCGTGTAGTCCTGATACCAGCTCTGCCGCCTCCCCGGCATTGGTGAGCGATTTACGGAGGTTTATCTTTTTCAGTAGATTTTCAACCCGCCTTAGCTGCAATTCACCAAAGAAATTTTCAGTAATGACAAGCAAGGGTGCTGACCATGATCTTTGTTCCGCTTCCCGGTCGTCCACCCAAGCCATCCATTCGAGCACCTCCTTTTTATTCTCAGAGGAATGCAGGGCATGGATAAAAAGCAATGAAGCGGCAGGACTTAAATCCTTAGCAGGCGGCAGGGTTCCGGAGTTCAATGAATGAGACAACAGGGAAAAAGAATTTTTCAGATAATCAAAATCTTCATCTGAAAGTCTTTTCGAGGCAACGAGTTTACAGAAGAACCCACTCATAAGGTCACTGTGGCGTTCGAAAGCACCAAAGCTCTTTTATACATATCATCCCAGAAGGAGGCACGCAGATTGAGTGCACGCAGCATGCCTTTGCGAAGTTCTCTTTCAGCTTCGGGACTCTCGGATGCGATTTGTTCTGCGATGTTGAGCAGAATGAGGCCATGTTCATCATCTACCTCTGTATGCAGCGGGAAGAATACATATTGTTCGAGACTCAGGTTGGTGTATCTTTCCAGCGCTTGAATGATATCGCGGTAAATGTATTTTACCACAGACTCAGTTCCGAGTCCGATGGCACCTACAGCGGCGGGCATGCTGCTGTTCTGAACCAGCGAGAGAAAACCTTCTCTCCATATTTCCACCTCGATGCCGGGTTTTGATTGGCCATCAATACCCATGGCATTTTGAAAGCGTCTGAACAATTGAGGGTGGGGAATACCTTGCACCCATTCGTCTTTAATGCCGAGCTCACGAATGGCGACGAGGTCTTCCTCGTGAAGTTGTCCGCTTTCTTCCAGCAGGTTGTCGAGCAGTTGACTTCTGAATTCAGGATTTTCGAGACGGGAAATAACAGCAGTAAGATAGCGGGGGAACCATGCGCTGTAAAAACCATACTGAGCGGCAAAGTCGCGCAGCACTTCATGCATGTTGTCGAATTCCCCTGCGGCCAGGGCTTTAAGATAAGGATGGTTTACAGCACGATGCTGCAATGCTTCATGAAGGAACTTTTCCACAGTAATTGCTATTTTTATTCAAAGTTAACATTCTGACAGCAGAATACAAACAATCAACGATTTTGATCGCAAAAAGTTGAGACGATCTAAAAACTATTTTTGAAGAAAAATAACGTTCGTGTCATCGGATAAGTCCTGGTTGCCTCATATAAAGGAGGTTTAACCATTCTCATCCGAATTTAAGATCAAGGAGGTGTTCTCCTTTACAAAAAAGCGGCTTTATTTTTTTGTGTTTTGCAGAAGCATCTCACTCACGTCCAGCACTTCCACCTTATCTTCTTTCTCAAAATGTTTTACCCCATCGCGCATCATGGTCATGCAGTAAGGGCAGGCAACGGCAATCACATCGGGCTGATGGCTGAGTGCTTCTTCGGCGCGTTCCACATTCACTTCCTTGTTCCCCTTTTCCGCCTCTTTAAACATCTGTGCTCCGCCAGCACCGCAGCAGAAGCCATTGGCCCTGGAGCGCTTCATTTCGGTAAGGTCGCTATCGAGTTTAACCACCACCTCACGCGGGGCCTCATAAATGTTGTTGGCCCTACCCAGGTAACAGGGATCGTGGAAGACGATCTTTTTACCCTTGAAAGAACCGCCTTCAATGCGAATTCTTCCGGTATCAAGGAGCTGCTTCATCAGCTCGGTATGATGAATTACCTCGTAGTTACCGCCCAAAGCAGGGTATTCGTTTTTGAGGGTGTTAAAACAATGCGGACAGCCGGTCACAATCTTTTTTACTTCATA
>JBIIMV010000311.1:0-3067 GCA_044337805.1 Bacteroidia bacterium | reverse complement strand
ACACGGTTCTTCATGGATTCAAGATTTCTTGATGGTCTGCATATGCACAGTGCCGGACTGGAGAGCCGCAGTCATACAGAAAAAACGCGCTTTTACTCCTATATCAAGGGAATGGAAAGGCCACGAGAAGAAGATTTACTTTACCTGATTCAGCGAAATTTATGGAAGAGCAATCAGCTTAACCTTACAATCAATACCGGCTTTGACCACCGTTACACCCATGCCCACGGAACAGGAAATATCATGATGAACCTTCGTTCTGCCGTACCTTATTCTGATGTAAATTACAGTCAACTTAGCTTTACAGTAATAAACAGAAACATCTGGGGAAAATTTGATTTCAACACCCGCACCTTCGTTCAGCTTGGCTTTGGGGATATCCCGCTTGAATCAGCTCTCTATACAGCAGGAGGCAACCCGGAACAATGGATGGATAGTAAATACACAAGATCTGCGGGAATGATACCCGGCGCCTGGACTGCAATAGGTGATGTCACGAATTACTGGCATCAGCCAGGTGGGTTAAATCTTAGAGGCTATTCAGGTTATCTGCTGCCATTTACCAATGCAAACGGCCTGCAGGAAAACGCGTTTTATGTACCATCAGGGGCTTCTGTCAACTTGGAACTGGCTTTTGACAGACTAATACCTATCAAAATGCGCAGACTGAGGAACATTTTTGATTACGATTTATACCTGTTTGGTGATGCCGGATTACTCAATATCATGAATCTCAAATCCACTTTCCCTTCTTCAACAGCATGGACCGATGCGCTGCGTGCAGATGCAGGTTTTGGAACAAGTATCACCCTGAAGAAATTCGGACCAAACCTCATGATTGACCCCTTAACCATACGTGCAGATTTTCCGGTTTATCTGAGCAATGCCCCATTCATGGAGATAGGAAATATTGCACCACGATGGATGCTTTCACTCAGCAAGAGTTTTTGATAAATATGATGTAGCGGTATTACACGACAGTGTGCCGCCACCGGAAAAGGCTGAAGCGTTCAAGCTTACTCCCTCCAATAGAATTCGTTATTTCTTGGGAAGATTGAATAAGGCAGCGAGGTAATGAATGGATAGATTCATTCATGGATTAAGTAGAAATCCCTGAATTTTTTCAAAAAGTTGCTGCTCCTCAGAACTGATATTCCCATCGGCCATAATGATCTCATGAAGGTGATTGAGAAAACGAATGGCACCTTGGTGGTCATTTACCGATAGAAAATAAAGATCCAATTGTTGTTTAACAAGAGAAAGCCGTTCAGGCTCAACCATGCTATGCCAGGCTTTAAAAACACGCCCTACGAGTAACTCATTATTTGGAAGATTATTGCTGAAAGTTTCCTCATCAAGTCTTTCAAAAAGATAGTTAATCTCGCTAAGCTCCATCTTATGATCAGCATTAGCCAACATAATAAAAACAAAGAGTTTAAACTCATTTAAATCTGCAGGTAAATACACTATTTTTTCGTTAATAATGAATAAATCTACGCCTCACCAATTTGTTGCCTCCACATGGCAGAATACAAACCACCTTTAGAAAGCAGATTTTCGTGGGATCCTGATTCAATAATTTCACCTCTTTCCAGAACATATATTCTATCGGCATGCATGATGGTGCTTAAGCGATGTGCGATGAGCACCGTAATTTGATGTTCAGACATAGACACAGATCGAATCGTTGCTGTTATTTCCTCTTCAGTAAGGCTATCAAGCGCGCTCGTGGCCTCATCAAAAACAAGAATATCAGGATTGCGCAGCAGTGCCCGGGCAATGGATAACCGCTGACGCTCACCACCGCTCACCTTAACGCCACCCTCACCAATCAGGGTATCAAGACCTCGATCTGCCCGGCTCATGAGACCCTGACAAGCTGCCATTTCGAGCACACGGTTACAATCCGCATCTGTAGCGTCGGGCTTCACAAAGAGCAGGTTCTCCCGGATCGATCCGGAAAACAATTGTGTATCCTGGGTAACCAGTCCGATACCCTCGCGCAACTCATCAAAATCTATTTCCTGACCTCTTATTCCATTAAAACAAACATCTCCCGCGACAGGAGTGTAAAGTCCTACCATGAGCTTTACCAAAGTCGTTTTGCCGCTTCCACTTGGACCTACAAAGGCAATGGTTTCACCACGGGTAACTTCGAAAGAAATATTATTAAGTGCAGGTCTGTTAGATGAAGCGTGACGAAAAACAACATTTCTGAATCCAAGCTCACGAATGTCGCCGAGTGGACGAGGATTCGAAGGTCTGGCTTCAACCGGACGAGCAAGCAGGTTTCGGTAATTGCTCACTGAAATTTCGCTTTCACGGTAAATATTAATGATGTTGCCGAGTTCCTGAAGCGGACCAAAAATGAAAAAGCTGTATATGAACAAAGAGAAAAAATCTCCAACAGAAATCTTTTGTGCGTAAATCAGATAAAGCATCATGAAGAGAATGCTGTTTCGCAAAAAATTCACCAGCGTGCCTTGCACAAAAGATAAGCTGCGTATGTATTTAACCTTACGCAGCTCAAGCTTCAGAATTTTATCTGTTGTGCGGTTTAATCTGTTAATCTCCTGATGACTCAGACCGAGACTTTTTACAAGTTCGATGTTCCTGAGGCTTTCTGTTGTGCTTCCTGCCAGAGCGGTGGTTTCCGCAACGATACTTTTTTGCACAGTCTTCACCTTTTTACTCAGCACAGAACTTATAAAACCAATGATAGGCATAGTGGCAAAATAAACAACTGCGATCGGCCAGTAAACATCTATGGCATAGATCACCACAAAAACAATACCCACAACAGAAATAAAAAGGATGTTTACAAAAGCCGCGATTAGCTTTTCGGTATCTGTTCTTACCTTCTGCAGGATTCCCAAAGTTTCACCACTGCGCTGATCTTCAAAATCGGAATAAGGCAGCTGCAAGGAGTGACGTAATCCTTCATTGTAAATTCGCGCCCCTATCCGTTGCGTAATTACATTTACGTAATAATCCTGAAAATTCTTTGCAATTCTTGAAATCATGGCAACACCCATCGCGGCAAGAATGAGAAGTCCTGCTCCTTTAA
>JBIIMV010000310.1:0-3070 GCA_044337805.1 Bacteroidia bacterium | reverse complement strand
TCGGTCCTTAAAAGGTTTTATTAACTTTAAACTCAATATTCATTACGTTATGGCAGAACAAAGCAGGAAAAGAGCAGTGGTAACCGGTGCCACAGGTGGCATTGGAAAGGTCATGGCTCAGCAGCTTGCTGCCTCCGGCCACGAGGTCATTATGGTAGGCCGTAAACGTGAATGGTTGTTTGATATTCAGCGCGGCCTCATTTCCTCAACGGGCAACAGAGACATCCATGCTATGGTGTGCGATCTCTCGGTGCGCCGCGATGTAGAACAGCTTATTCAAAATCTAAAAGGACATTTTTCGGGAATAGATCTGCTTTTTAACAATGCGGGAGGTTGGTTTCCGCATCGTTTGCTAAGCGTTGATGGTATTGAGCGCACGCTGGCCCTGAATTATCTCTCTTGGGTTCAGCTTACCGAAGGCTTACTGCCTTTGCTGCAGCAATCTCCTTCTGCACGTATCATCAATACCTCTTCTGAAATGTCGCGTTATGCAAAGCCTCATCTAGATGATATTCAATACGAAAAAGAATATTCTGCCTGGCAGGCATACGGTGCATCAAAGATTTATGGCTTGATGTATACCATCTCCCTTGCCGAGCGGCTCGCCGGCAGTGGCGTAAGTGTACATGCGTTTCATCCGGGCATGGTCCGTTCAGGTTTTGGCAAAGATGTACCCGGCTTCAGTGGCTGGTTCTATCGTGCCTTGCGGCCTGTGATGCATTCTCCTGAACAGGGTGCTGATACCGGTTTATGGCTCGCTGAAACACATCCGCTCCCTCAGCCAAATGGTGGTTATTACAAAAAACGGAATCTAATAAAAGCCAATCCCATGGTTTACGACAAGGAGCTTCGGCTAAGCCTTGAGGGCCTTACCCGCCAGCTACTTGGTATGCCGCACTGAGTGTCGCTCCATAAAGCGATGGAAGACGAGCACCAGCCATACTTTGTTGTACAAGTGCTCGCGTTTGTGTACGAAAAAATCCTGCTGTAATTGTTCTACGGCTCCTGCATTTAAAATTCCAAACTTTTTGGCTGCGTGGGCTGATACATATTCCATGGCCCAGTCTTTAAGATCTTGTCTTAACCAGGCTCCCAGCGGTATGCTGAATCCTTGTTTCGGGCGGTCAAAAAGTGCTGCAGGCAACATGGTGAACAGAGCTTTTTTCAAAAGATATTTCATCTCTCCATTCCGGTATTTCAGAGACTCATCGAGATTGAGAGCAAAGCTCACAAGGCGGTAGTCTAACATTGGAACACGGGTCTCAAGGCTGTAGTGCATGCTTGCGCGGTCGACTTTTACCAATAGGTCATCGCGCAGATAATACTCCAGATCGAAAAGGGCCTGTCTCTCCGCAGGGCTTAATTTTCTTTTGCTTTTGTTAATTAAGGCGGGTAGCGGGTCTTCCCATACGGCATGATTTGTTAGTAAGGCCTCTAGTTCCTGTAGCGAAAAAAGGTATTGCTCCTGAGAAAAAATATGACTGTGTAAGGTACTTAAGTGACTATGTCCGAATAATTCGGCAGCTCTCTGTTTTCTGCTATCGCCTTTGCGCAGTATACTGCGAATGGCTTTGCCACTGAGCTGCATCAGGGGTGAGTGCAAGCGCCTGGCCCATTTATATGCACCATAGCCCATGAAAAGTTCATCACCACCATCACCTGACAAGGTCATTGTTACATGCTGTCTGGCGAGTTTAGAAACGAGTAAAGTTGGCAATGCCGATGAGTCGGCATATGGCTCATCATAGATATCTTGCAGGGCAGGAAGCAGCTCAAGCGCATCTTTCGAGGTTACTGTGAAAGCATGATGCTCGGTGCCGAGAGCGCTCGAAACCGCTGCAGCGTATTCGCTCTCGTTATGGCGTGCTTCGCGAAAACCAATCGAAAAGGTGCGTACCGGCTTGCTGCTGATCTTTTGTGCCATTGCAGTAACAAAGCTGCTGTCGATGCCGCCACTGAGAAAGGTTCCGAAGGGTACATCCGAAATCATGCGGTAGCGTACTGAACTTTCTGCCAGTTGCAGCCATTTTTCCAGTGCCTGTTTTTCATCACTGATCACCTCGTGGCTGATATTTTCTGCTGCCGACCAGTAAGAATAGAGTTTGAATCCATTTCTGTTCATGATGGCATAATGCCCGGCAGGAAATTTTTTTACATCGGCGTAAATACTTTTCTCGCCACCGATATAGCCCAGGTGAAAAAAGTCTGTGATGGCCGCTGTATTTAATGCACCTTCACTTCGGTAATCTCCGGTGAGACATGCTTTGAGCTCTGAGGCAAACAGAAGGTTATTGCCCTGTAAGCGGTAGTAAATGGGTTTTACACCCATTCTGTCTCTTGTAATGAAGAGTTCTTGCTTTTCAATATGGTAAATGGCAATGGCGAACATGCCATTCATTTTTTCGAGCATTTTGTATCCCCATACGAGGTATGCCTCTGCGAGTATCTCAGTGTCTGAGCCTGTACGCGGATTAAATCCGGGTTTTACTTTTACTAGTTCTGCTGCGATTTCTTTGAAGTTGTACACTTCCCCATTGAAGGCAATAACAACCTTTCCGCATGCACTGTACATGGGTTGGTTGGCGGCTTCCCGTAGGTCGAGAATACTCAATCTGCGGTGGGCAAGCGCACAGGGGAGGTGTTCTGCAATACCTGCTGCATCCGGTCCCCGATGTGCCATAAGAGCATTTGCCCGGTGCAGATCATCGGTTCTGAAAAATCCGTCTTCGCTAAAGAATCCTGCAATGCCACACATTTCTTATTCCTGTATATTTCTGCGTATTTTTTCAGCAAGCTGAAGGCATGCCTCGTCCAGCATTTCAAATACCTGCTGGAATCCTTCTTCGCCACCATACCATGGATCAGGAACCTCTGCTGAAGAACCGGAAAAAACTTCTTCAAGCAACAGCTTCACTTTGTTTCGTTCAGCTTCGCCTGTTGCAAGAGAAAGTACGTTTCTGAGATTGCTCTTGTCCATCACCAATATCATATCGAAATATTGAAAGTCAGCTTTTCTGAATTGCCTTGCTCTGAGGTTCTCGATATTTAATCCGTTTGTCAAAGCGTTTCT
>JBIIMV010000309.1:0-3083 GCA_044337805.1 Bacteroidia bacterium | reverse complement strand
ACAATATGGCTACAATGAGTTGCCGGGGGCAAAGCCAAGAAACACGCTTCAGATTGCGATTGAAATAATCAAAGAGCCAATGTTTATTCTGCTGCTCTCCTGCGGTGGCATCTATTTGCTTCTTGGTGATTATACAGAAGGTATCGTGATGACGGTATCAGTGTTTGTGGTGATCTTCATCACCTTTTATCAGAACCGAAAAACCGAAAAATCGCTCGAGGCATTGCGTCGCCTTTCTTCTCCACGTGCACTGGTGATCCGCGATGGCAAAGAAATACGTATTGCCGGCAGAGAATTGGTGCCACAGGATTTAGTATTACTTCATGAAGGAGACCGTGTTCCCGCTGATGCTTCTTTGCTGGAGAGCACCCACCTGAGCATTGATGAATCTATTCTCACCGGAGAATCAGCACCGGTAAGGAAATCTGAGGAGGCCGGGGACAATATCTTTGGAGGAACCTTAGTGGTTCAGGGAAAAGGTCTTGCCTTAGTAACAGCAACGGGCATCAACACTGCTTTCGGAAAAATTGGCCAATCACTGAAAGATATCAAACAAGATCAGACACGTCTGCAGCAGGAGATGAAGGTGCTCATCAGAAATCTCTTTATCATCGGAGGGCTACTCAGCGTGGTTGTTATCGCGGCATTTTTTTTCAGCCGAGGGAACATCCTACAAGCCATACTTAGCGGACTTGCAGCAGCTCTGGCTCTGTTGCCGGAAGAGTTTCCCGTGGTGCTCACCATCTTCCTCGCACTCGGAGCGTGGCGTTTGTCGAAAAACAAAGTTCTTACACGAAAGCCATCTGCCATAGAAACGCTTGGCTCCGCCACCGTGTTATGCAGCGATAAAACCGGTACCATCACCCACAACAAAATGGAAATTGCAGCTCTTGCTAAGGCAGAAAAAATATGGCATGCAAGAGAATTCAAAAACGCAGCAGATGAAATAAAACCCCTACTGGAAACCTTATTGCATGCCTCTCAGGAAAATCCTTTCGACCCCATGGAAAAGGCTATTCTGGCTGCCAATGTCTCTTATCAATTGCATCACGAAAAACTTGTTCTGCTGCAGGAATACCCCTTAAGCAAAAGCCTCTTTGCCATGACAAGAGTATTTGCATCCGTGCATTCGCAACGTAGACTTGCCTTCTGCAAGGGAGCCCCTGAAGCATTATTTGCATTATGCAAGTTAAGTGAAGAAGAGATTCAGAAACATACCATCATGGTTCATCAAATGGCTGAAAGCGGATACCGTGTACTTGCCTGCGCCGAATGCGTCATTACTGATGAAGAATTGCCCGCTGAGCAGCATCAATTTCCTTTCAACTATCAGGGATTGGTAGCTTTTGAAGACCCTGTGCGACCTGAGGTTCCGGATGCAGTAAAAGAATGCAGAGAAGCCGGTATCAGAGTCATCATGATTACCGGAGATTATCCCGCTACTGCAAAGAGCATTGCCGCGCAGACCGGACTGGAGTACCATGAAAGCGTAATCACCGGAACTGAGTTATCTGAAATGTCAGAGCAGACCCTCAGAGAGAAAATTAAAAAAACAGGAGTCTTCGCACGCATTATACCTGAACAGAAGTTACGCATCATCAGAGCTCTGAAAGCAAACGGAGACGTGGTGGCAATGACTGGCGACGGTGTGAATGATGCTCCTGCGTTGAAAGCTGCTGACATTGGCATTGCCATGGGAATGAAAGGTACCGATGTTGCCAGAGAAGCATCTTCTCTGGTCTTGCTCGACGATAATTTTGCCTCTATTGCAGATGCAATAAAATCAGGACGGAAAATATTCGACAACCTCCAGAAGGTAATGTCTTATATCATTGCCATTCATATTCCCATTATTGGGCTGGTACTTATTCCTGCCTTTATTCCCGCCCTGCCCTTGCTGTTTCTGCCGCTGCACATTGTGTTCATGGAGTTGATTATTGACCCGGTATGCTCGGTAGCGTTTGAATCTGAACAGGCTGAAAAAAACATCATGAAACGTCCACCACGAAATCCGGAAGAACGATTCTTCGGGCCTCGTAAAATAGCCTTTGGTATTTTAAAAGGCTTGCTGCTGACCGGTATGGTGATGATGGTCTATTTTCTTTCCATCAATGAAGGCCACAGTGATGCTGAAGTGAGAGCCATTGCCTTTTCATCTCTCATAGTTGGAAATCTGTTTCTGGTTATCACTTCACTCTCCAAAACCCGAAATTTCATTTCCGTTTTTCGTGAGAAAAATAATGCTCTGATGACGATCTTTCTATCAGCACTCGTCCTTTTGTTCATGATCATCAGCATCCCTGCTCTTCAACGCATTTTCAGCCTCGAATTCCCCGGTTATGCACATTTCGTTCCTGCCTTCGCAGGCTCCTTCCTGATGCTGATAATACTGGAGGGAATAAAGTGGCTGGCTATTAGAAAAAATCCCGCGCGTGAATAATATGTGAATTTCTCAACGCTGTGGATCTTTTACTTTCATCTTGTCACTTGCCGGAGGAAAATACCTGATGTTCCAGGTAAATACCAACATCAGATAACGCGTAAGTGTGTTGGTCTGCACATCTTCGTAATAGGTTTCGTATGCATTCCGGCTAAGGGAATTGTTCTGTTTCAGCATGTCGAACACAATCAAGCGCACATCGGCCTGACGGTCTTTAAGGAATTTATATCCCACACCGGCATTCCAGAGTGTAAAATTGGTGTTGAGTCCTGCTGAAAGTCCCTGAAAATAATTCTGAGTAAGTTCTGTTTGCAGCACCCATCCTTTCCATGGCTGAAGCTGTGTCTTTAGCCTAATTACGTGGCTGTAGAATTCGTTATTCAGCGCAGGTTGTAATTTATTCTGAATTACATTCCATGAAGGGCTTCCTGTAATGGTGAAATCCACTTTTTCTGAGATATTGCTGGCTAAACTAACCAGTGCTCCTGCCGTATAATTCTGGGTGATGTTGTTTTGACCGTTCATTCTTCCCGGTGTATAACTCAGAAGAAAGCTTCCCCCTGTTGTGAGGTTGCAACGAATAGCTTTCAAGGGTATGGAATAGCTACCGAAATTTCTCCACTGAAAATACCCATTCATATTC
>JBIIMV010000308.1:0-3091 GCA_044337805.1 Bacteroidia bacterium | reverse complement strand
GCGCATGGTCTTCCATCTCCCTTTTACTTTTTGGTTCAGATTCATCAACCACCGGCAAGTCGCGCAGGGGCGGAGAAATACGGAACTCAACGGCAGTAGATACTTCCCAATCAACAGGAGCATTTTGAGCCGAAACAGCGAGAGTGCCGAAGAGCATTCCCAGAGAAACGAGGTAAAGAGTTTTCATCAAATTGTTCGAATAGTGACACAAAGTTCGAACTTAAAATCAGGTGTAAAAATATTGTTAGCAAAAGCCTAAAAACTATCGACGAAGGCGGAAGAACCATATCCGAAGTGAAAAAATCCGGCCGAAGCGTTAAAAAAAGCCCCCATTAATTAACAATAAAGTATTGAAAATCAGATTTTTAATGATTTGGCAAAGAGGGCATCCTGCACTTTTACGGCAGGATATTGAAAAACCATTATCTTTGCGCCTCATTTGACAAGAAAAAAACGCGGGTAAAATGTACCTCACTACAGAAGTTAAGAAGGAAATCTTCAAAAAGTTCGGTGGAGCAGAAGCCAACACCGGATCATCTGAAAGCCAAATTGCGCTGTTCAGCCATCGCATTGCTCACATGACCGAGCATTTGAAAATTAACAAGAAAGACTTTAACACACAGCGTGCGTTATTGAAACTCGTAGGTAAGCGCCGTCGCTTGCTTGACCACCTCAAAGTCGAGGATATCACCCGATACCGGGCGATTATCAAAGACCTCGATTTGAGAAGATAACATTCAAGACGAGAGGCAATCAGACAACTGATTGCCTCTCTTTATATTCATTCAACCCAAAAAACTTTTGATTATGTCCCAAATCGGAACACAATATTCTTTCGAACATTACGGTCAAACCATCACCCTTGAAACCGGCAAGCTTGCCAAACAGGCTGATGGTTCTGTTGTGGTGCGCATGGGCGATACGATGTTACTTGCCACTGTGGTAAGTAAAAAAGAAGCCGGCGAAAATGTCGACTTCATGCCCCTTTCAGTTGACTATCGCGAAAACTATGCCTCAACCGGAAAGTTCCCCGGCGGCTTTTTTAAGCGCGAAGCAAAGCCCTCTGAGTACGAGATTCTTATTTCCCGCCTGGTAGACCGTGCCTTGCGTCCACTTTTCCCCGACGATTACCACGCAGACACCCAGGTGCTCATTTACCTGATTTCTTCAGACAAAAATATCTCACCTGATTGTTTAGCCGGATTGGCCGCATCTTCAGCGCTGGCAGTGTCAGACATTCCTTTCAATGGTCCTATCTCAGAAGTTCGTGTGGCCCGCGTGAATGGTAAGTTCGTGGTTAACCCCGGACTTGACCAGCTTTCCACAGCCGATTTCGATATCATCGTAGCAGGTTCAGCCAAGGACATCAACATGGTGGAAGGCGAGATGAAAGAATGTTCAGAAGCAGACCTTGCAGAAGCGCTCCGCCTCGGACATGAAGCCATCAAAAAGCAATGTGCCGCGCAGATGGAATTTGCCGCAAAAGCAGGCAGAGGACAAACAAAGCGCAGCTATTCGCATGAAAACAACGACGAAGCGCTGAAGACAGCCATTTACGAGGCCTGTTACGAAAAAGCTTATGCCGTTGCCAAGCAGGGAAACCCCAACAAACAGGAACGCAAACAGGCATTCGCCGCCGTTCTTGAAGGTTTTACCTCAACACTCAGCGACGAAGAAAAAGCAGCCAAGAAATTCCTCATTGGAAAATATTTTCACGACGTTGAAAAAGAAGCCGTAAGAAACTGCATGCTGAAAGAGCGTATCAGACTTGACGGAAGGAAGATGGATCAGATAAGACCTATCTGGTCGGAAGTGAACTACCTGCCCTCAGCGCATGGTTCAGCCATCTTTACCCGCGGTGAAACACAATCGTTAACCACCGTTACCCTTGGCAGTAAGCTCGACGAGCAGATGATTGACGGAGCAGTGTTCGAAGGAACAAGCAAATTCCTGCTTCACTACAACTTCCCTCCTTTCTCTACCGGCGAAGTAAAGCCGATGCGCGGAACGGGCCGCAGAGAAGTTGGTCACGGAAACCTCGCTTTGCGTGCACTCAAAGGAATGATCTCAGAAGAGAATCCTTACACCCTGCGTGTAGTAAGTGATATCCTTGAATCTAACGGGTCGTCTTCAATGGCCACCGTTTGCGCAGGAACACTTGCCCTGATGGATGCCGGAGTGAAAATCAAGAAGCCTGTTGCAGGAATTGCCATGGGACTTATCACCAACGACAAAGGTGAATATGCCATTCTGAGTGATATCCTCGGCGACGAAGATCACCTTGGCGATATGGATTTCAAGGTAACGGGAAGCAAAGACGGCATCACCGCTTGTCAGATGGACATCAAGATAGACGGCTTGTCATACGAAATGCTGGCAGAAGCACTCGAACAGGCGCGCAAAGGAAGACTGCACATTCTCGGAGAAATGTCTAAAACCATTTCTCAGCCAAATGATGATTACAAGCCACACGCACCGCGTATCGTTACCATCACCATTCCTACCGAATTCATCGGCGCGGTGATCGGACCGGGCGGAAAAATTATTCAGGAAATTCAGCGCGAAACCAATACCACCATTTCTATTGAAGAGAAGGAGAACAAAGGTTTTGTAGAGATTTGTTCAGAAGACAAAGCCGGCATTGACAGTGCGCTTGGACGCATTCGCTCTATCGTGGCCATTCCCGAGATTGGCGATATTTACGATGCCAAGGTGAAGACCATCATGCCTTACGGAGCCTTTGTTGAGTTTATGCCGGGTAAAGACGGACTCCTTCATATCTCAGAAGTAGAGAACCGACGCCTCGAGAATCTTGACGGAGTATTGAAGGAGGGCGACAAGATACAGGTGAAGTTAATTGGCGTTGACCCCAAGACAGGCAAGTTCAAACTGTCGAGAAAGGTTTTGTTGCCCGATTATGATCCGAGCAAGCATCAGCCACGTGAGGAAGGCGGAGACCGTGGTCCGCGTCGCCCGCGTGAGCATCAGCACAGAGAAGCTTAATTCAGAAAGACCTGCCGACAGCAGGTCTTTTTTTTTGAGGGTTTTTTGCATAAAAAAAATGGACAACCGGGAATGAGTTGCCTGTTCA
>JBIIMV010000305.1:0-3099 GCA_044337805.1 Bacteroidia bacterium | reverse complement strand
GTTCTGTCCGTTCATTCTTCCCGGTGTATAACTCAGAAGAAAGCTTCCCCCTGTTGTGAGGTTGCAACGAATAGCTTTCAAGGGTATGGAATAGCTACCGAAATTTCTCCACTGAAAATACCCATTCATATTCACAGGAGATGTGATCTGTGCACCGGGAACGAGAACCAAACCATCGTCAAACACGGTTAAGCGAAATGCCTGATAGGTCTCAGTGCCAACATAATCACGAATAAGAGAAAATCCGGTTACCAGAAAAAGGGCAGAACTTTTTTTAGGATTCATGGCGCTGTAACGGATGAACATATGATGCTGTAAATCCTGATTAAGCTCGCTGTTTCCTCTGGTCAGCTGAAGTGGGTTGGTGTTGTTAAGGGCAGGAAGGAGTTGATCGGCAGAAGGCACACTTGCAGAACTTCGGTAATTAACCCTAAGATTTCTAAATAAACCAAAACGCCATTGAAGACTGGCATTGGGCAGCAGGGCAAAATAGGATCTCGAAAAAGTATCCGTTGTTGGAAGGACACGGTCAATGTTTAATCGGTTTTCCTGGGCCGATAATCCTGCATTAAAAGAATTCCCTCCTTTACCTATTCTCCACGATACGCCTGCGTTTCTGGTCTCAACAAAAGTGTTCAGTTTTGCTGAAAGAAGAGTGTCAAGGAGCAGATACGCTCCAACACTATCAGGATTGTTGGTGATTTTATCAGAAATACGACGCGCCCAACTTGGATTCAATGTGAAACTAAGCTGCTGCTGCTTACCAATGGGTTCGGTATAGGTGATATTGACCGGTGCAGACCATGAGGGTTTTTCGGTTTGGGTTTGCTGGTCTAAATTCTGACCTGCAATGCTGCCAAAGGGGAAGCTACTTAATGAGAGCAGTGATGATTGTGTGTTGTTCGCTGCTATTGTAGGAGTAACCTGTACGCTCAGGGTTCTTCCCTTAAGTTTAAATCCGTTCCTGAATAGAATGCTGGCAGAGCCTTGCCACGCTCGTGTGTTTGCATCGGTGAACGCAGAGG
This sequence comes from Bacteroidia bacterium, assembly GCA_044337805.1. GTDB lineage: Bacteria > Bacteroidota > Bacteroidia > UBA4408 > UBA4408 > JBEGML01. The sequence continues at coordinate 2,074 of JBIIMV010000305.1, read as the reverse complement.
TACTGCTGAAAGAAAGGTCTCCTAAAAAGGTATTGCCATTCAGATTATTATCGCCGGCGTTTTCTTGTAAACTGAATTTTGGCTGTACCAGAATGGAACGAAGTGAGTCGATTTTTATCTCGGCCCTAAGTTGAATACGATGATTGATATTTACTGTATTGCTGTTCTGCACCTGATCATAAGTGCTGCCATCCTGAGCTCCCTGAAAAAATGTTCTCAGACTTTGTTGCCCGGTTTGATTGTCGGTTCGATTAAAAAAATAGCTGAGGGTCCAGTCGGCCTTACCCTTTTTGTCACTGTAATTAAATCCTGCAGCTTGAGTGGTGCTGATTCCACCGGACTGGTCTACCAGAAAACTTTCCCCTGGGTTGCCCATGTCGGGGCCTCCTCTTCCGGGTCCTCCTCTACCTCCGCGCATCATACCGCCAAACTGACTCCGCATGCGACTCATCATGCCGTCTCCTCCACCCTGACCGGCCATGACGCCCGCTAGATCATCAGATGAAAAATTCTGTTCGTTTACATTATTGAAATTTCCAAGAAGTGTTAGACGCTGCGCACCTTTAAACTTATTAAGTGCAAGATTGCCCTTGTAACGGCCAGCATCTCCATAACCTGCCGCTGCCCGGCCAAAAGTGCCATTTTTATATTCTTGCTTGGTAATGATGTTAAGCGTCTTGGCTGTGTTTCCATCATCAAAACCGGTGAATTGACTTTGCTCACTGCGTCGATCAAAAACCTGTATTTTGTCAATCACCTCAGCCGGAAGGGTCTTTAAAACAGCGGTGGGGTCATCACCAAAAAATGGCTTGCCGTCAACGAGTACTTGTTTAACTTCTTCTCCCTGGGCCTGCACCTTTCCATCCTGTATGGTAACACCAGGCATTTTGGTAACTAGGTCTTCAGCACTCGCATCCTTAGATGTTTTAAATGCGCGACTGTTGTATTCGGTTGTATCCCCCTTCATCAGTGTGGGTGTTACATCACGCACAACATCAATCTGACTGAGTTTGCGCACATCCTCAAATACGGTGATGTTGCCTAAATCTGTCAGGGAATCTTTCAAAAAAACCCGAAGTGTTTTTTCTGAGTACCCTATAAAACGAATCCGTACCCTGTAGAAGCCCTGCTGTAATTTTGCAAAACGAAACTTACCATTTACATCTGTGGCCATAACACTGAGGGGTACGGTATCTCGCCCCAGGATTAACTCAACTCCTGCACCAGGCAGGGCTACTCCACTGCTATCACTTACCCTTCCATTTAAGATGAAAGATTGTGCCAGCAGCCCCATTGGCAGGAATAGCGCAAGCAGAAATACCCTGATCATAGGATACAAAGGTAATATTATGCGTCTCATAGAATGCTCAAAAATAACAGGCCGATAGCTCAGATGTTCAATGATCAATAGCACAAGAAAAAATAAACTTCAATATGATAAATGGGATTGCTACGGAATTACAAATAAAAAAATATCAGAAAAAATCGATTGAATTGACAGGGCACCTTATATTCATATAGATAATATAACATATATAAATATATAAAAAATCCTTGCTTTAAGATAAAAAAACCGTAAGAAAAAAATTCTCTGCTTACATCCAACCAAATAAAACTTCGGATTTTAAAAAACATCACATCCTTTCTCCTGGGAGATATTGCTTCCGGTTAATCTTTGATGATTCCGGTCAGGAGGCTTTGTCTTACAGTAATAAATATCTGGCATAACGCCTTATTCGAGCATTTTTGTTCAATCTATACAGCTTAGGCATAGAAATACCTGCGCATTCTGTTACAGAGAGAATTAATGACATCCTAAAATACGATGCCCAAAACTATGACATACTGTAAGAATTGCTTATTGAGCAATAAAGCAAAAACGTTTCCCGGATCTAAGCCGATTTATTAAATCGACCCAACAATAGAAGTACGGAGTGGTGGGTAATCATATATCTGTGAAACTCTTCAAACTGAAGAAATGTTGCTTCATAAATGATCATGCCATCATTCAGACATGACCAAGGTAACGCAATATTCGAATCAACAACCTGAACGAATAACCAGACTATTAGTT
>JBIIMV010000306.1:0-3099 GCA_044337805.1 Bacteroidia bacterium | reverse complement strand
AAAAAAGCTTTTTATTACGTTCAGAAAAGTACATGACCATATCAGCAATTTGCAGAGTAAGGAAAGGATAAAGGGTCATCTGGTAAGCACCATAGCGTGATTCAGGTATGGCAGCAGGAATATGAACAAGTACAGCGGCTAACAAAAAATAAAACAGACGTCGGTTATTTTTAAAAGTGAAGAAGAAAGAAGCGATGATGAAAGGAATAATAAAATGAAAAGACCGCAGATATCCGTAGGCAAGAATAGAAAACACCCTAAGAGGTTTGAGGGTAGCAAGCGACTTCATGTGGTAATCATAAATCAGTCTGTAAGACCATTCCCCATAGAGTGTTTCTTTAATGGTGAAAAAAGCAACTAAGAGATAAAGCGCAGCAAACCCAGCAAAAGCAAGTAAGGAAGATTTTAATTTATTGTTACGGAACGCAGGGAGCGCAAAGGGCAACATGAACATAACAAAAGGACTTGTCTGAAAGGCAAGGGCGAACACCGCTCCACCTGCCAGGTAGAATCCAAACTCCCAGAGAGCAATAGCCATGAGTCCGATAGCGGGAATCAGCACATGATATTCGTTTTGAACAGAAAACCTCCAGATATTGCTACAGAGTGCATATAGCAGAACAGCGAGGAGCGCGGTGGAGACATTCCCGGTTCGCTTATGAGCGAGATAGAAAAAGGCCAAAGCTCCCAGGGCAGAAAACAAAGAGAGCATAAACTGAGTACTCACGATGGCGCTTGAAATACCTGCAAGCAGAAAAATTTTGTGAAAAACTACCCCCAGAAAAACAAAACCGAAATGCGAGCTACGGTGAAGGATATCGCCCAGCTGAATCTGTTCAATATTGGTAGCAGAATCATTGCTGATAGTGACATTGAATCCTGTCAGCAGATAGATTAAAAGGAGTGATATGCAGGTGGCAAACGCCCAAAAATGATGCTTGGCAGGTTTCATGAATTCAGACATTGAAGTTTGGAGAGAGCGCAGGGAATCTGAATGAGGCCTGAGGGCAAAAGTCTATTCCATTAAAATCAGAACAAATACACGAGGCATTTGCCTCAGCAGCGGAAGGGAATAGATCAGCCACAGCAGGCTGAAAGAGGGTTAGCATCAAGCAGTCAGAAAAAGACACTCTGTCTGCCAAAAATAAAAATAATCGGAGATTCCTCCCGGCCAATTACCGCTCAGAGGCTTCCGAACACCTTTTTAAGGAGATCCGTTACTCTCGCTAAAGGATCTTTACGTATGTTAAGTTCCTCCTTTGCAAGCATCTGAAAGAGCCCTTGCAGTGCCTTTTCGGTAACATATTGTTCAAGATCAGGGTTTACCTTTTTCACCCCGGGTAAGGAATTATACTTCTTTGAAAGAGGATTCCAGTATTTGGTTATCTCCACCTTTTTCAGAGAGGCAACAACGATAGGTTTGATTTTTGCAGTAAGTTCTGCAGTAGTTTTTGTGCGCAGATATTCAGTTGCGGCGTTGTCGGACCCTTTGAGTATACCCATCCCATCCGTTAAGGTCATATTGGTAATGGCAGCAACGAAAACAGGGGTAACACTTGCCGCCGCATCTTCGGCGGCGCGGTTCAGAGTTTCTGTGAATTTATCAACCTGAGAACCCATGCCAATCTGCCTGAGACTTGTTTCCATCTTTTTGGCCTCAGGTGGGAAGGGAATTCTTATTTCCGGGTTTTTATTAAAGCCATCAGGCAAGGATACTTTTTTTACAGCCTTTTCAGAACCCACGTTGAGTGCCTCTTTCAAGCCCTTAACCACCTCTTCATTGCTCAGGTTACCGCCTCCTGAATTACCTGTAGCCTTGTTGACAACATCAGAGGCATTTCCGAGCTGCTTGTTCAACATATCGAGCTGAGCAAAAGCCGCAACATGCAGCATCACGAGGGCAAAGAGAGAGAAAATGCGGGTTTTCATATTTTTTTAAGAAGAGTACACCAAATATACTGCCAAATTCTCTGTGTTGCGTAAGTTTGAATCATGATTCAGGCCGAAATAATAACCATAGGCGATGAGATACTCATCGGACAAATCATTGATACCAATTCAGCATGGATGGCAACAGAACTGAATCTTCAGGGCATAGGGATTTACCGCATACACAGCATAAGAGATAAAAAAGAAGATATCATAGAAGTTGTTTCCGCTGCCATGCGCCGGTCACCAGTGGTTCTGATAACAGGCGGGCTTGGGCCAACAAAAGATGATATCACCAAAATTACCCTTTGTGAATTATTTGGCAGCGAGCTTGTTTTCAATCCGGAGGTTTATGAAGATGTAGAGCGTCTTTTCAGACAGCGCGGTCGGGAGGTAACAGCGCTCAACCGTAAGCAGGCAGAAGTTCCCGCAGCATGCATCGCGCTGAGGAATCCGAATGGGACAGCACCCGGCATGTGGTTTCCCCATTCATCCGGCGTAGTTGTATCATTGCCGGGTGTGCCATACGAAATGAAGGCACTCATGAAAGAGGAAGTGCTACCGAGAATAAAAAAGCAGTTCAACACACCCTCCATCCATCACAAGACATTGCTCACACAGGGTATCGGAGAGTCAATTCTTGCAGAGCAAATCAGCGAGTGGGAAAATGCCTTACCCGATAGTCTGAAGCTTGCCTATCTGCCATCCGTTGGTACCGTTCGTCTGAGGCTCAGTGCCTATCAGCTTGGAGATGAAGAAGCAGTATCCCTTATTGAGAGTGAAATGCAGCGTCTTGAATTGCTGGTAAAGAAGCATTTTTACGGTTTTGATGATGATAGCTTAGAAGGAGTTACCGGGCAACTTCTGCGTGAGCGGGGTGAGAGTTTAGCTGTTGCGGAGAGCTGCACGGGCGGGGCCCTGGCCTCGCGTATCACCAGAATTGCAGGGTCATCAGATTATTTCAAGGGAGGCGTGGTGGCCTATGCTCAAGAGGTAAAAGCGCTACAGCTTGGCGTAGATGAGTCTTACATGAATCATCACGGACCGGTAAACCAAACCGTGGCGGAATCAATGGCCAGAGGGGTAAGAGAAAAGTTTAACAGTGACTGGGCCATTGCCACAACCGGTATTGCAGGACCAAGCGGGGGAACCCAAGACACACCGGTTGGA
>JBIIMV010000303.1:0-3103 GCA_044337805.1 Bacteroidia bacterium | reverse complement strand
TCCACCCAGGCTTCAGAAGCCTCTCCTTATTTCTCTAACGACGACAAAACCATTTTCTACACCAAATCAGAAACCTCCGGTTACAATATGTCAGAGACAAAATATTATATCTGGTCTTTCAACCGCGAAAGTTCACTGGTCACTCAGTACAACGAAGGATTCAATCCATGTGCCCACCCTGACGGCAGAAGACTTATTATGTGCCGTACAAACAAAGAATCCGGACTTGGTGAAATCTGGTCTATTGATCTTGTTTCAGGACAGGAAGTGATGCTCCTCTCTGAAAAAGAAAGAGGCTTCTCTTCACCTGATGTTACCAAAGACGGAAAAAGAATCGTTTGCGTAGGAAGTACAAAGGCAACAAAAACCAAACGTGCCAACCTCGACCTCTTCCTTTTCAACATTGATGGAACAGGATTAACCCAGCTTACTTTTCACCCCGGACACGACGTTAGCCCACGCTGGACGCCTGACGGCAAATCTGTTTTCTTCCTTTCGCAAAGAGGAAACTCCAAAGGAAAATGGAATGTGTGGAAAATGAACATTAAATAAACCGGTAACAATGAAAAAACACTCAATCCTGATTCTTACAGCATGTTTGCTGTTAAACATATCTGCTTACTCTCAATTGGTCGGAGGAAGTGACGACCGTGTTCTTGCGAACCCCTCAGCCCCAAAGGAAGACCAATCTGCGCTGTATGGCATGTTCAAAAACAGAGGGTACTTCACCTTTAGCCTCTGCAAACCATTTGGTGTCTGGAGTGGTGTACAGGAGTCAAAATCTCCACTACTTGCCATGCAAGGGCGCGATGGAATGGCTTTCTCAGGTGGTTTTTCGATGGACTTTGGCGGAATGTTTTATCTCCATTCCCTGGAGATTCATGAAAAAGCCAAATTGGCTATCGATTGGACAATTCTCGATTTTTCACTGTTGAGATCCGATATCATGCAAAACGATTTTTTCTTTGGAACCCGTTTAGGACCTATGGGAACCTATCAGGTCAACGATAATATTCTCGTCGATGTTGGTTTCTCCGTTTCGCCATGCCTCGGAATTGCCCTGGAATACGAAGTGTTTAACCTCCTGCTCAGAAAAAACTTCAACATGCAGGTTCGCTACAAAAAATTCCTGTTAGGCTTCCAACTAGATTATGGTAATCTCCGCGAAAAGGAAATAGCATTCAGCGATGAATTCGGCACCGGTTACATAGACTTTTTAACCAAGGCAAATTTCATGAGATTCAGACTGGGCTTCGCCATTTGATTACTCATTGTCCTCTCCGAGCATCTCTTTGAAGTCTTTCTCGTCAAAGTCTTCTTGATCTTCTGTATCGCTCAGATACAAGTCTATCAAACCCTCAGGAGTTTGAAAAGTCATGGTTTTTGCTTGTCTGTCAACGTCGCGGATGAACGCATCCTGCACGGGAATAAGTATCTCCCGTCCCTCGAATTCAATGCTGAATAAGTGCTGGTGACCACTCTCAAAAACGTTTTTGATTATCCCAATATCCCCACGCTCGGTATCTGCAGCCTTCCAACCTATTACCTCATGAAAATAGAATTTGTTTCCGCTGAGTTTTGGAAGGGCCTCAAGGGGCAAAAATGCCTGAATTCCCTGTAGTTCCCTGGCTTTCTCCTCGGTATCAATTCCCTCTATTTCCAGATATACCGTGTCGTCTGTTCGCAAACGAAAGGATTTTATTGCAAAGGGAACCAGTCCGTTGCCCAGCTCCAGTAATACCCACTTTATCCTGACGTAAACAGAAACATCGTCGGTCTCATGATGAAGGCGTATGCCGCCCTGATGCCCAACCGGTTTTCCAAAACGGCCAAATTCAAAACACTGATCTTTTTCCATGGTGCTTGTTTAAACAAAAAAAGCCGCACGAAGCGGCTTTTCTTGTTCTGGTTCTTGATTATTCTGCAGCAGGTGCATCGGCAGCAGGCGCTTCTGCCTCAGGAGCAGGCGCAGCAGCAGCTTCGGCAGCAGCAGCAGTTTGTTTCTCAATGAGGCGGGCAGCTCTGGCTTCCTTGATAGCCTTTTCGGCCTCAAGTCGCTTCCTTCTGTCTTCCTGTTTGCTTCCACGAAGTCCGCTCACTTTAGATTCAATCTTTGCAGTCTTGTCAGACATCCACTTGTCGAATTTTGCTTCGGCAGCTTCGAGGGTAAGGGCTCCCTTTTTTACCCCTTTAAGGAGGTGATTCTTGTACACCACTCCGCGGTAGGTCAGGATAGCTTTTGCTGTCTCAGTCGGCTCTGCACCAGTCTGAAGCCAATAAAGCGCCCTGTCAAACTGCAAGTCAATGGTTGCAGGATTGGTGTTGGGGTTGTACGTGCCTATTTTTTCAATGAATTTTCCATCTCGCGGTGCACGACCGTCCGCGATTACAATGTGGAAGAAGGCAAAGCCTTTCTTGCCATGTCTTTGTAATCTGATTTTCGCAGGCATTTTGTTTGTTTTGAAAAATGAGGCGCAAAGATCGTCTTTTCTTTGCCATTTCCAAATTTATTTGTTCCAAATCTCCCAGGCCGCGTCTGCCTGCTGATGCAGCATGGAGGTGCCATCCAGAATTTCGGCCCCGTGCCGGGCGGCGGTGCGCAGAAACAGGGTAGGTGAGGGACGATAAATCAGGTCAACAACCAACTGCCCCGGTCTGAAAAACTCAACCGGAAAAGGAGGCATCTGCTCTTGCTCCGGCCACATGCCCAAAGGGGTTGTGTTTACGATTAAACCTATGGTTCTCAGAAAATCAATATTCAAATCCTGATAACAGAGGCGCCCTGAACCAAAATCTGAAGCACTTCGGCTCACCAGAAAGGTATCTATGCCGAGCTGCCGCAGCACAAACTGCACCGCCCGCGAGCTGCCGCCCGTTCCAAGAATCAGCGCACGATGGTGCTCCGAACGCAGAAAGGGAGCAATACTTCTGCGAAAACCGGTAACATCGGTATTGTATCCTTTCCATGTTCCTTCATTGCTGATGCGTATGGTGTTTACCGCACCAACTGAGCTGGCCGTTTCATCGAGTTCGTCAAGGAAAGGAATAATGGTGTTTTTGTGGGGAATGGTAACATTTAAGCCCTCTAGTCCTGATATCACCG
>JBIIMV010000304.1:0-3103 GCA_044337805.1 Bacteroidia bacterium | reverse complement strand
TTTCGTAAAATCAGGTAGGCGAAATAGAAGAGCAGGGTAACGGCTGCGCCGTTCAGTTTAGCATCATTGGCCCACCATGCTCCCCAGGTGCTTTTTGCCCAGACCGAGCCGGTAACAATTCCGAGCAGGCCGAGGATGATGCCGACATTGGCGGTTTCGGAGGCTTTCACATCGTGGATGGTTTTTCCTGAAGAGAGGAATTTAACAGAGTAAAAAAGAGATCCCAACAGGATTAGAATCATGGCAAACCACATGGTAACATGGAAATACAGATTTCTTATCGTTTCGTGCAGAATTGGGAGGGCGGGGACCTTCATGGTAAGACCCATCACTATAGAGTAGAGAACCAGTGCAAGGGAGAGCCATTTCCACCAGGATATTTTCATCATTTCAGGCTTCGGTTAATGCTGAATCAGCTGCAGGAATTAATCACGCCAAAGGTATGGAAATAATAGGAAGCCAAGGGATACCACCACCACGTTCAGCATAATAAGAATAAGCCAATATGGATAACTCACAGAGGGGTCGATACCATCTACAGCATTTTTGGATGCTTTCATGATTGTCATGAGTGAAGGCAGAAGCATTGGAAAGCTGAGCACGGCCATGATACCCAGGTTACCTTTTGTTTTTGAGGCGATGGAAGAGATGAGGGTCAGGATGGCTGCAAAGCATGAGCTGCCCAGCACCATCACCAACAGGAAGCAAGCAATATCCTGCACCGGATTTCCCAGCAGGATCAGGAAGAAGAGCAGGGTTATGAGCGAAATAGCGTTCATAAGCAGAATGTTGTAAATCATTCTGCCGAGCAGGAAAATTTCCGCTTTGAAGATGCTGTAGTGGTAAAGTTGCTTGCCCCGTGAGTCCAGCATAAACGATTTTGCTATCGTGTTTATCGCTGCGAAGAGGTTAATCAGCCAGAACAGGGCATTCCATGTAGGGGCATGATTCAGCGATTTGAAGGCGAGGTAGCAGGAGTAAATGGTGGCGAAGGAATAGAGAAGAACAGAGCCTATGGAGGATTTTCTTTTCCATTCAAGGCTCCATTCAAGGCGCACGATATGCAGGATTTGCCTGACCAAAGGAGGGTAAAGGTAAAAAAAGAAAGCCCCGGTGAGGGGGCTTTAGCATTCGGGAGAAAGACGGGATTCGAACCCGCGGCCTCCAGAGCCACAATCTGGCGCTCTAACCAGCTGAGCTACAATCTCCGTTTGCGGGGCGCAAATATAGGAATTCAGATTGAAAACCCAATAATCTGTGAATGGGCATATTGAATCGGGGCACTGAGAGGGGACTCAGGCAGTCGAAAAAAACAGAGCGATGAAACGGGCTAGGCTTCAGTTGCCTGAGCCATGCGGCCTTTTGCAAATTCCCGGGCAAAGTCAATGAATACCCTGTGAGCCGGGGTAAAGGTGAAGCGGTCTTCGCCGATTTTTTCCAGGATATTACGTCGCGCCATAGAGTTTACCAGATTTTTTCTGGCCTCAGTATCGCGCAGTTGTTTGTTTGAGTGGATGAGGTCGATGAAGGTAGAGTTTTCGAAATAGGCATCAACTTCGGCAAATTCGAATTCAGAATAGCGAATCAGGTCCATAAAGTTTTTCCCGTCCCGGTCGAGCTCATAAGACAACAGGGCAAAGAAGATGCAGATATCACGGGAAAGCATTTCAGCGGAATCACCTGAGACCAGGTAGGCGAATTCATTTTTCACGATAAGGTCATAGCCGAAGGATTCGCTAAAGAATGAAACGTAGAAGTTCTCGTTGTTTTTGAGGTCTTCAAAAGATTTCTCACCGGCCAGAATAAATTTGCCGGCCATGAGTTCCTCAACGATCAGACGGTGGGATTTGGAATAGTTCATCTTCTTTTGTTGTTATTTTGAGTTTGGGAACTTTCAGGTGCATGTGGTCCATGCGTATGGTATCGGGGTCTTTTTCTTTGGGGAACTCCACATGCAAGTCGTTTTCATAGAGCAGAACCGAGAGGGAGAAAAATTTCCTTGGGTCAACTTCCATGTACTCTGTACGCAGGGTTTTTTCAGCCCAGCCGAAGAAGTTTTCTACCGGGAGGTCGCGGTCAAGTTTTTCACGATATTCCTGTTTGTTGAAAATCCATTTGTCGGCAGGGTCTTCTGCAGGGTCGAGGAAGAAACTTTCCTGATTGAGGAATTGTTCAACATACTCCTCTGCGTTGAGGTACATTGAAGCAGCATAAAGCTGGGTGCGGGTACTTTTTATGAGAGGAGGTGTTTTTACCCTGTATGGATTTTTCAGGAATTCTATCCATCCGCTAAGGATAAGAGACTCTGTACGAATTCTTTCAATCAGAGGCAACAATTCGTTGGTAAGAATCTTGCTTTGAACCAGGAGATTGTCGTGGGTGGTGAGTACGAGATTATACATTTTCTCGAATTGCTGTCGAATACCTTCATCTTGAAAATTCAGGCGTTTTCGGTTAGCATACTGAGAAATCTCATATAACTTGTTGGTGATACTATCGGTTTGGTTTACATCAAGGATCTGATTAAGAGGCAGGATGTAGTCATCAATCCATCTGGAAGCTCTGATTACTTTTTCTTTGTAATCGATACGTTCAATGTTGGATTTGAGTTCACGTGTTTCTTTTAACAATCCCAGGGAGTTTTTTTCAACCGTTTCGTAGAACTCCTTGATTTCGCTTAAAAGGTCATTAATGGTATGATTGAGCACCACCTTGTCTCCGTTGGTCCATTCTCTTATTCTTCTGTAAAGGTTGTAGATAGAGTGGTGGTATTTCTGAATAGTTTCAGGCAGCAGCGGGCGAAATTCATTAAGGATGAAGCCCAGGAGATTCCAGTATACTGAGTGAAATTCAAAATCGTCGTGAACGCGGCGGAAAATTTTGTATTCCACCAGTTGAGGCAGCACATCGGAATTATGTCTTTCTGCGAGCTTGTTGTATACTTCCTTTCGGATGATTCCTTCTTGTCGTTGTGCCTCGAATAAATCGCGCAGAAGGTCGAAGTAATTCGACAGGAAGTTGACAATAGTTTTTGGTTCTACCCTCATTCTTTACCAAGGATTTTATACTGCACGTTCAACGTAGGCAGCATGTTGTTTTTCGT
>JBIIMV010000302.1:0-3110 GCA_044337805.1 Bacteroidia bacterium | reverse complement strand
CCGTTGGAAAGTGCGGGCTGGTAGGCTCCTAAAGAATATTGTGCACCGGTTTGAAACTTTGTTTGGTCGACACTTCGCTGTCCCATACCTGCCATCAGGCCGGCACCGAGTGAAATTGTTTTACTCAACTGAAAATGATGGGCAAAATTACCCGAAACAATCAAAGAACCGAAGGAGCCATCGCCGGCAACATCATTGAAAAAACCTATTCCGGCGGCATCAAAACTTCGTTGACCCGATTTACTTCTTTTATTGAACACACGACTGGAGACAGAGGCTCCAAAAGTTTTAAACGGAACGGTTACGCTCCTCCACTGTGTTTTATAATTCAGGTTGGCTTCGGAGTGAGAAATAATACCCATGTATGCCGGACTCATATTCATGGGAGCCAGGAAGAACTGACTAAAATGAATATCCTGTGCTTTTACTGAAGAAGCAAACAAAATGAAAACGAATAAAAATTTGACAGCGCTTTTCATCATCTTATCAGTGTTACATTTCCATTCCTGTTCAGTATTTTCTTCTGGTAGGTATATGCTTCAACCTTGTATACGTAGACACCCGGATCCATCAATTTGCTCTTATAAGATCCATCCCAGCAAACATCACGATCTTCAGAATCAAAAACCTTATTTCCCCAACGGTCAAAAATCTGCACGTGGAATTTCTCGATACAATCTGTGCCATAAAAACAGAAACTATCATTATTACCATCCCCATTCGGAGAGAATAAGTTCGGCACAAAAAATTGATCACAAAGGATATCTACCGCAATAGAAATGGTATCTGTAGCCCTACAACCATCTACGGAAAAAGCCGCAACAAGGTAGGTAACGGAATCCATCGGCGTAGAAACTGTTTGGGGACAAGTAATGCAGGAAAGGTAATTAGAAGGTGACCACAGGAGGGACACCCCGTCGGTAATCGCCTCAAGGTTTACCTGCTCACCAACCTGAACATGATTGGCACTGGCACTTAATGATAATTCAGGCAGTGGATTTACATGGATAAATACGGTATCATGTGCCATACATTCGCCATTGGTAAGCGTAACAGTAAAACCGGTATCAGCATACATCCATACACTGATTTCCGGTTCAGTTTGTCCGTTACTCCAGAGAATCTCATAACCTGACATCACAGACAAGGTCAGCTGATCACCGAAACATACTGAAGTATCGGCTGTGATTTGAGCATTGGGCATGGCATCTATTTCCACATTTACGGGGAATGATACCTCCGGACAACCATCAGCGGGAGGAATGACATAATTAAAAGTATAATCTCCGGCAGAGGAAGCATAAGGTACAATCATTCCTGTTACTGAATCAATCATAAGACCGGAAGGTGTTTCAAAATATCCGCCTGCTACACCACTAATTACCGGAAGGGCTGCCTGCTCACTGATACAGAAAGGATTGTCGGGATAAATTACAGAGGCGAATGCCAATGGAGAAATAACAACAGTAGCACTGGATGATCCGCCCAGAACACAACCAACCTGAACCGTAGCATAATTTACCTGATGAATACCCGAAGACGAATTTGATACCACGATATCCCCGCTTGCGGCATCAATATCCAAACCCGTTGGGGATGTAAACAAGCCTCCTAAAGTAAATTGAGCCTCCAGAGCCGGGCTTACTGAATCAACATTTGAACACAATGGAGAAGGATATGAGAAAGTTAGATTAGGCTGCAGGAGTGGTTGAATTTGAACCTGAAATGAATCCAGACCTGCAAGGAAACAATTCTGGGAAGGATAGGTATAATACACCATATAGACACCGGGAGGTGTGTTTATGAAGTCAATCATTCCTGTTGTATCATCGATAACAAGATTGTTGCTGCCACTGAATACTCCACCGATGCTGAAACCATTGCTGGTATCCGGAAGTTGAGCAGCGCTTCCCTGACAGACGGGCGAGTTGTAAGTGAATGATGTAACAGGAATGGAAACAGGCAAAATAGTAAAATCAAAACTGAATTGTCCTTGTGCCATACAATTTGTTGAAGGACTTACATAAGTCACGGTATAGGTACCGGGTTGAGAGGCTGCCACATTAATTTCACCACTCTGTGCATCTATACTCAGACCTGCGGTGGTGCTGAAAACTCCACCGATGGTGAAACCAGGAGCTAACGAAGGCAAAACATTGAGGGTTCCTGCACATACCGGAGTTGAATAGCTGAAGGAATCAACAGGCTGCAACAATGGATTAATGATAAGATTCAGTTGTATGATGCTGTCGCAACCACCCGTTGCCCCTGCAGGAATAATAAATAATGGAGCGTTGGTGCTGTTGGTATAGGTTATACCGTCTATCCATTGGTAAGACTGACAATGAACCTGAACGTCGATTGCAGTATCAGGCATCATCATCTGCAGTTGAGTAATAATGATTGAATCGCATCCGGCGGTGGAGGCTAATGTGACAGGGAAATTTCCTGAAGTATTCACTACGCTACCATCCGGCAGGGTATATTGACTACCCGGACAAAGCGATACACTGAGCGTTTGAGTATAGCTATTATTTACCGTAAGATTAAGTATAACTGTGCTGTCTGCACCTGTATAGCTGCCGCCTGTAATCGTATAAGTTGGAATTGCCGTACTTGAATAATATGTAATTCCATCTATCCATACAAGCGAATCACAAACAACCCGGACATCGATTCCGCTTGTAGAATTAATAATTGTCAAGTTCAGGGTAACAATGCTATCACAGCCGTTTGCTGCTGTGAGTGTATAGGTTGGTGTACTGGTACTTGCATTGTATGTGATTCCATCAATCCATGTGTAAGATGAAACTGCTGTTTGATAATCAGTTCCTACCGCGACAGTATTAAACACAAGATTCACCGTCACAATACTGTCACATCCCGCAGTAGAGATTAATGTCGTGCTGCCTGATGGACTGAGTTCATCATAGACGGTGCTGCCCACTGTTACACTATATCCGCTTCCCGTGCAGGCGGTATCATTGATCGTGGCGGTGATGGTTGGAGTAAAGACCAGGTTGACCGTCACTACGCTGTCACATCCTGCTGAAGAGATTAATGTTGTACTGCCTGTTGGAGTATTTTCATCATAGACAGTGCTGCCTACT
>JBIIMV010000301.1:0-3115 GCA_044337805.1 Bacteroidia bacterium | reverse complement strand
AATATGTGCATATTTTGTTTGGTGGATGCAACGCTTATCAAACTTCGAGCGTCTTTTTAATAGTGAAATGAGATAATTAATTGAATCAGCAGGAGAAAGAGTTGGTGAATGCCTGCCTCAGGGGCAGCCTGTCGGCTCAGAAAACCTTTTACGAGCTTTTCTGCGGCAATATGTTTGCTATTTGTCTAAGGTATTGCAGCCGAAGGGAGGAGGCCGAAGATGTGTTACAGGAGGGGTTTATAAAGGTTTTTCAGAACCTTGAGCGGTTTCGTTTTGAGGGCTCTTTGGAAGGTTGGGTAAAGCGTATTATGGTGAATACTGCTCTGGGTTGGCTGAGAGCAAGAAACGTAAGGTTTGTTGAAGGTGGTGACATTCCGGTGCCGGAGATGAAATATAGTGCCGGTATTCTTGAACAGATGAGCAGCAAGGAAATTCTAGTTCTGATTCAACAATTGCCTGCAGGATATCGCACGGTTTTCAATTTACACGCAATAGAGGGATATTCTCACGCTGAGATAGCCGGTTTGTTGGGCATCAAGGAGGTTACCAGCAGATCGCAATACCTCAAAGCGAGAAAGGTACTGCAGGATGCCATTAGAAGTAAAAATTCGATACGGACATAGAAAATGGAAAAGGAAAATGAATTTGAGGCCTTCCTCAAAAGCAGACTCGATAAATATTCAGAGGAGCCGCCAGCAAGGGTTTGGGAAGGTGTAAGGCAGGGTCTTGGCAGGCGACGCCGAAGATTCTGGCTTTGGTTTTTTACGGGTCTTGTTGTTTCAGGGCTTGCTTTCTGGCAGCTAACATTCGATAGCTCAACTGAAAGTAATTTTTTTGTCAAGCGAAAAAATCAGGCCGTAAGTGAGAACCAATACATCCGGAATATTCATCATCGAACCACTCACACTGAGAATAAAAGGCAGCAAGAAGCAAGGGGTTATCTGACGGCATCTGCTGAAAAAAAGAATGGTTCAAAGAATGATATCGACAACCAGATGATGATTGTTAAGGGCCTCGCTGAAGGCAAGATTTCAGGCAATCATATTCCTGAACCTATTGAAAAAACATTGATTTCAGGGCAATCTGCAGGACAGCAAGTTGAAGCGTTGTTCAGCAGTCTCGAAGAAAAAAGGACTTCAAATCATCAGCGCACTCCAGCAACTGCAGATACTTCATTCGTTATCCAGTCCTCCGCAATAACCCAAGATGTAGGTTTTGTTTTTCAAACCCCCAAGCGCATTGTAACCCTGCCCCTTACCACTATGTCGACAAAAGATTTAGAACTCCATGGCAACGGGGATGCTTATGCTAAAGAATTGCCTGCTAGGTATATGTTGCCCTACAACTGGTCAATAGATGTTCTTTTTGTATCCGGTGTTTCATGGGCGCAATATGGCAAAAAAGGAATCCAGAATATGGCGTTTTACAGAGGCCGCGACAGCGCAACTGTTTCTTATTCATTTTACGATGCAGGCTTTCGGTTGCAACGCACCAACCGGAATGGAAGTTTTTTTTCGGCCGGATTTTGTTTTGGGCAGCGGCGCGATCAATTCGGGTTTCTTTATTCATTTGATACTCCGCAAACTGTTATTGATTCATCAAAATATATCACCATCATTGACCCTGTATTGCCGCCTCAGACAATCAGAACATATGATACAACCTTAGTATTTCTCAGGCAGTCGAGGAAGCTTGCGCATGAGGTCAGTATTCAGTATTACCGTATTCCTCTGCGCACCGGATACAGGTTTGTGCAAGAGCGCATGTCTTTCTTCGTTTCCTGCGGCATTGATTTGGGATGGATACGTGCAAGCGGTAAGGTTATTCATCCCGGTACCATGGAGAGTTTTGATCTGGCTCAATCAAAAATCTATCGTTCAGGAGTGTTAAGTGATGTTGTGTTTTCTATCGGATGGGAATGGAGGTTGGCAACCAAACTTTCCATTGTTGCAGAGCCTTTTCTTACAAAGGCAATTACAAATCTCTATCAGCAATCAGAATATGGCACATCAAGGCCATTTCAGGCGGCCGTGTTAACCGGCATCAGGTTAAAGCCATGAGGGCCATTGTTCTTTTCACATGCATGATGCTGCTGGAGGTGTCGGGTCTAAATGCTCAGAATGCATTTCGATGGCTTGATGATTTGGATGTTAAGGCGAGAGTGAATTCCGATGGCATATTATTTATGGATCCCGGTGCTGCCAGCCCTGGCTGGGAGTTTCCTTCCGGAAGCGGGAAAAATCTCATCTTCTCTGCCGGTTTGTGGATTGGCGGATTCGATCAGGCCGGCGCTTTGCATCTAGCTGCACAAACGTACCGTTATGGTGAAAGTGATTTTTGGTGTGGTCCGTTGAATGCACAGACAGGGGCACCTTTTCCTGCTTCACAGTGGGATGATTTGTGGAGCATGAATCAAGCCGACATAGATTATCACAAACTCAACTACGATCAAACAGGTTATATCATTTCTTCAGAAATTTCTGAATGGCCGGGCAGTTCCTACCATGGAGTGCAGCAGATTATTGCCCCCTTTGCAGACACCGATAATAATGGTCAATATAATCCTTCTCAGGGTGACTACCCCATAATTTCAGGGCAGGATGCAGTATATTTTGTTTTTAATGACCTCTTTGATTCTCATACCCAGAGCAGCGGGCTTCCTTTGGGAATAGAGGTTTATGGCATGGCTTATCAGGTCAATACCAATATTCCCGCTTTAAGAAACACCGTTTTTGTACGCTATCGAATAAAGAACCGAAGTGTGTTTCAGTATAACGACTTAAGGCTGGGTATTTTCGTTGATTTTGACATAGGCAATCCTAATGATGATCATTATGGAACGCGAGTGGATAAACACCTCCTATTTGCTGAGAATGGAGATGCAACGGACGGGACCGGCGCTTCCGGTGAGTATGGCGCTTTTCCTCCTGCTGCCGGTGTCACCTTGTTGAGTCATGATGCAGCCCACACCATGTCATGGTACAACTCTTCAGACGCAACGGGCAACCCATCGAATTTACTTTCGGTTGAATATTACAGACTAATGAATGGAAGGTGGCGTGACGGCTCACCATTGACCTTTGGTGGAAGTGGCTACCAGTCGGGAGCTTTGCCT
>JBIIMV010000299.1:0-3119 GCA_044337805.1 Bacteroidia bacterium | reverse complement strand
AAGGTAACGCAATATTCGAATCAACAACCTAAACGAATAACCAGGCTATTAGTTGCCGGTAGACAATTCATAATTCAAAAAATACTCAGCTCCGAGGCCGAGTAGAACAAGAAGAATAATTCCCAGGATAAACACTGCGCGATAACCCGAATCAGATTTTATCTCTGTTGATGCAGCCGGCGCTTTTGCAAACATCGCCATGATGAGACCGAGATAATAATACAGGGAAATCACCGAAGCAACAACAGCAAGAATCACAAGTGTAAAATGCCCGTTTTGAACTGCAGCTGAGAAAATAAAATACTTTCCAAAGAATCCGGCCAGTGGAGGAATTCCGGCAAACGAAAGCATCGCAACAGTCATTGCAGCAGCGGTGAGCGGACTTCTTTTAACAAGACCATTGAAAGAGGAAATGTCTCCATTCCCGTCACTTTGCCTTGAGACCAGCTCGTAGGCACCAAAGGCCATCAGTGTTGCAATACTGTAACCCAGGGTATAAAACACCAGTGCTCTCCAGGATTCCTGATTCTGCGATGAAATACCGATGAGCAGATAACCTGCATGCGCTACTCCTGAAAAGACAAGCATTCGTTTTACATTCTGTTGAACAAGGGCAGAGATATTGCCAACAAACATACTGAGGATAGAAAGGATAATAATCGCACTCATCCACTGCGAATGTTCGTAACCGAACCCATATTGAAACAATCTCACAAATGCTGCAAATGCAGCTATTTTACCAACAGTGGACATAAGTGCAGTGATGATTGACGGTGAACCGTAATAAACATCGGGTGCCCAGAAATGGAAAGGTGCTGCAGAAACCTTGAATGCCATGCCGACCAGAATCATAACGATGCCGGCAAGAAACAAAGGGTCGGTGCCACCCAACTCTGAATAGTTATTAATATTATCAAGATGAAAAGACCCTGTAACACCGTAAATAAGTGCTATGCCAAAAAGAATAAATCCGGATGCAAATGAACCCATAAGGAAGTACTTCAATGCCGCTTCATTGCTGTACAAATCGTTCTTACGACTGCCCGCCAGCACATAAAAAGAGAGCGACATAATCTCAATGCCCAAAAAAAGCATGCTCATGTGACCGTATGCCACCATCACAAAAGCACCCGTGAGTGCGAACATCGCCAGTGCCATCTGGTCGGTAATATTGGTTTCCTCGCGCAAATACCTGCCCGCTAGCAGGGTCCAAAGAAAACCGGTAATACACAAAACAACAGTGAACATCATCGTATAATTATTTACGATGAGCATGTTGTTGAAATAATGATGTTCAGTATTCCAGTCCTGAAGGGTGAAGGCAATAGCCAGTAACAATCCGGCCAATATGGCTCCGGTGAGAAATTTCTTGAGATTAACGAGTTCCGCAACCAATGCGGCAAGTCCTAATCCGGAAAGTATGATTAATGATTTCATGGCTATTCCTTATCCGGGCAATCCGTTTTTAATGATTTCTAGGAGTCTTTCAGCAGCAGGCGCACTGAGGTCTAGCAGAAATGAGGGCAATATGCCACCCAATAAAACCAAGGCACAAATCACAACCAAAAGACGTTTTTCGTTTCCACTTACTTCCTCGAAAGAGGCGGTGGCGCTGCTGAGTTCACCAAGCATGGATTTCTGGTAGGCGGTAAGCATATATACCGCACCAAGTATGATGGTTGTTCCTGCGAAAACCGCTGACCAGGTGCCATACTGATAGACACTGCCCAGAAGCATGAATTCTCCGACAAATCCATTAGTCAGCGGCAAAGCAACACTGCCCAGCATGATGATCATAAAAAGGGTTGCAAAGCCGGGGGCAACATTTCTGACACCTCCCATCGCGCCAAGTTCACGTGTGCCTGTCCTTTTCTCAATAAGATCTGAAATATAGAACAAACCCACCACATTGATGCCGTGACTCAACATCTGATATAGACCGCCTTGTATGCCCTGAATGGTATTGGTCATGATTCCGGCTGCAATGAGTCCAACATGGGCAATGGATGAAAATGCAATGAGTCTCTTGAAATCACTCTGAACAATGGCAATGAAGGATGCATATAAAATACCCGCTATGGCGAGTGTTATGGCAAGTCCCGAATTTGCCTCCATACCCAGAGGAAGTATGGGCAGCAACCATTTGAGCATTCCGTATAAACCCATTTTCAGCATGATACCTGAAAGAAGCATGGTTCCCTGTGTTGGGGCATTGGTATAGGTATCGGGCTGCCAGGTGTGGAAGGGGAAAATTGGGATTTTTATAGCAAAGGCAAGGAATAATCCCCAAAACAAAAGGCTCTGCTCTGAGGCTGATAATGACCTGCCTGCATTCACAAGGGCCTGCCAGTCGAAACTATGTACTGCAGGGGTACGCATGTACAAATAAATCAACGCTACTAACATCAACAAGCTGCCGGCCAGGGTGTAGGCAAAAAATTTGAAGGTGATCCTCTCCCTGTCTTTTCCGCCCCACAACAAACAAATAAACCAGATGGGAATCAGCGCTAGCTCCCAGAAGATGTAAAACAAAAAACCGTCCTGGGCAGTGAACACACCCACCAGTGCAGCCTGCATCATGAGCATCAGTCCGAAATACTTCCCCGGAGATTCCTGTTCCCCTTTTGCCGAGGACCAGATGATAAGAGGCAATAGCAGTGAGGTGAGCAGCACAAGAAGTAAATTCACGCCATCAATGCCAACATGGAAATGAATGCCGAAAGTGGATATCCAGGGAAGATCCATGACATGTTGCAGTCCTCCATTCCTGTCAAAACCTGCAATCACCGAAATGGTGAGCAAGAGCTGTATCCAAGAAGCTGTCAGGGCAGTATTCCTTGCAGTAGTGTTACTGGAACCAAAAACCAGCAATCCGGAAATTAGTGGAAATGCTATGAGTATAAGGGTCATCATGAGTTCAGAACAGATTAAAGTAAATCCACAGGCCAAGGGCTCCAAGCACCATCATAAAAAGATAAAAACTTACCATCCCTGCCTGAGCATATCGAAGCACCTTCCCACTCCATACCGCTGCTTGACCGCTGAGATTGACAAAGCCGTCAATTAACTCTTTCTCCACAATATTCTTCAGTTGCTTTGAAATCCAGGTGAGGGGTTTA
>JBIIMV010000300.1:0-3119 GCA_044337805.1 Bacteroidia bacterium | reverse complement strand
TGGTCTTTATGCAGCCCTCAGCAAACTGCAGTTCAGCAATACATTGAATTAAGCTTTCGTATCTTTGCCGGGCAGAACGGTTCGTCGCCTTCGTGTAACAGCGGGGGAGGAAAGTCCGGGCAACAACGGGCACCATACTTCCTAACGGGAAGGGAGTCGGATGACACGGCTCACAGAAAGTGCAACAGAAAATATACCGCCTGTTTACAGGTAAGGGTGAAAACGTGGGGTAAGAGCCCACGGCCTTTGTGGTGACACAAATGGTTGGTAAACCTTATGGGTTGAAAGACCAAATAAACCGGAAGCGGGATTCGTCCCGGCGTTTTGTCCGTAACGCGCGAAAGCTTTCCGGAGGGTAGGTCGCTACAGGTGTATGGTGACATACATCGCAGATAAATGGCGAGCACCGCGCAAGCGGCACAGAACCCGGCTTACAGGTCTGCATGGTCTAAGCCCCTGCCTCTGCATAGAGGCGGGGGTTATTTTTCAAAACCCATACGATTGGGCGGAGTATTCTTTTTTCGGGTATGGAAAGTACCGATTCAAAAATAAAGTACCATGGTGTGATACAAATATTCGTATTGGCAGCGTAAGGCTCCGGTGCCAGGCCAATCACTTTACCAAGCTATTGGCGACGCTGCAGAGGTGTTTTCGTATTTTTATTTACCAATCAGGATCTCAGATTCACAAATAGATGGATTCATTTGTGAGTTTGTATCAAGTGTATGAAGGCATTGATATTCCTGAAAACATTTGTCATGGTTGGCTTTTCTTCTTTTAACATGCATCATGCTGATGCTGTACTTTCCTGTTTTTAAACTATAAACTTTGAGGATATATACTTTTATATGAAAATTAATCGTACCTTTGCAGCGCGAAAGACAAAAAGCGTCTTTCTTTGGCGTTCATTTGACATCGTGAGCCTTCCGGAACTTATCCGGTTATGTGCCTAAAAGCCTCTTCTGTAAAGGCTTTTGAAAAAGCTTTCCGAGCGAAAGCCACTCTTCCCCCCACGGGTATGGTCATCCTCCCACAATCTCCCGGGCTCCCAATTGTCAAAACTCTGTTGCAGTGACTTGCTGCACCGGAATCTTGTGCCGGTTCGTTTGAGCCGATACAATAGTAAATATCTATAATCGGAAAATTTATTTTCCACAGAAACAATTTATGATTGAAAATTTTCATCAAACAGGCCTCTCAGAAGAACTGATGCAGGCAGTGGCCGAACTAGGCTTCGAAAAACCCACCGAAATTCAGGGGCTCGCTATCCCACTGCTTTTGGAAAACCGTGGCGACCTTATCGGACTGGCACAAACCGGTACAGGAAAAACCGCAGCCTTCGGACTGCCTATGCTGCAATACACCGACTTTTCTGTCCGTGCTATTCAATCTCTCATCGTTTGTCCCACGCGCGAACTTTGCCTTCAGATTACCCGGGACCTTGAGAAATTCTCTAAACATCTTCCTTCTCCTTCAATAACATCCGTTTATGGTGGTGCCAGCATTCAGGAACAACACCGCCAGCTTAAACGCGGAGCCCACATTGTTGTGGCCACGCCCGGAAGAATGGTGGATTTGCTTGATCGCGGATGGATTGATCTTAGTCAGGTTACCACTGTGGTACTCGACGAGGCAGATGAAATGTTGAATATGGGTTTTAAGGAAGATCTTGATCGTATTCTCAGTGAAGTGCCTGATGGCCGTCAAACCTGGCTTTTTAGTGCCACCATGTTGCCCGGTGTTCGTCGCATTGCCGGTAATTACATGTCTAACCCTCGTGAGGTGAGTACAGGAAAAGCCAACCGCAGCGCCGAGAATATCGAGCATTTGTATTATGTGGTGCATGCCCGCGACAGGTATCCTGCGCTTCGCAGAATCGTAGATGCCTCACCGGGTATTTATGGCATGATTTTCTGCCGCACCAGAATGGAAACACAGGAGGTGGCTTCTCACCTGATTCGTGACGGATATCCTGCCGATTCTCTGCACGGTGATTTGTCGCAGCAGCAGCGTGAGGCAGTGATGCATCGCTTCAGAAGCAAACAAAGCACCATTCTTGTTGCCACCGATGTGGCAGCAAGAGGTATTGATATTTCTGATATTACACACGTGATTCATTATCAGATTCCGGATGATATCGAAAACTATACCCACCGTTCGGGAAGGACTGCCCGCGCAGGAAAATCGGGGGTGAGTATTGCTTTGGTAAATACCCGTGAGGTGAACCGCGTAAAAGATATCGAGCGTCAGATAGGCAAGAAACTGGCGTACCGTGCTGTTCCAAATGGAAAAGAAATATGTATGTCTCAGCTTATGCATCTGGTCGACAAGATTTCTGCAACAGAGGCTATGGCGGAAGAAATCAGTGATTACCTTCCTGAGGTGATGGAGCGTTTGGATGGTCTGTCCAAAGAAGATCTCATCACCAGAATGTTGAGTGCTGAGTTCAGTCGTTTTCTTGACCACTACCGCAATTCTCCTGATTTGAATGTAAATCCTGATCACATGCGTAAGAAGACCGGAGAGAAAAACTTCCGTGAACACGGGCGCGATCGTGATCGTAGCTTCGAGGGCCGCAGCAAGTGGAGTTCAGGTGATGATCGCAGACAAGGCCGCGACGACAGAAGGTCTTCCCGCGACGATCAGGGAGGAGAGAGACGCCGTGAGCGCAGTGCTCCTGATGCAACTGATCCACGTGCTGATGGCAGGTTATTTTTGAACCTGGGCAGCATGGATGGTTTTGACCCCGATACCTTCCGCCAGTGGGTGTCGAGTGTTTCCGGAATAAATGAATACGATGTGAAACGCATTAAGCTGAAAGATTCTTTTACCTTTTTTGAGGTAGAGAAGCCTGAGCTCGGCAGAGTGATAAGTGCCTTCTCCGGTAAGAAATTTAAAGGACGAAAATTGCGCATTGATCATGCCAGCAACTAAGAATCTTTAAAATGAAAAAAGGTGCGGTTTATCCGCACCTTTTTTTTGCTCTGTTGTGGGTAACCTAATTTGTTCGATTGCTTTTCTAAAGCCTTTGGTATCCTATTTCTTAATAAAGAAAAAGGTTCCATTTTCATCTCCAAGGTCTTGTATGTTCCCGAACCTTGGTTTTTGTTTTTGTACCC
>JBIIMV010000296.1:0-3129 GCA_044337805.1 Bacteroidia bacterium | reverse complement strand
ATAAGCTTTGAATCCGTTTCCTTTAGCTGAAAACACAGGTCTTTCAGGGCATCTGCAGCGTCAAGGGATACAGATGAAATAATTGCAGCGCCTTTGCTAACCGGAATGGTCTGATCAGAAAGCTTTTCTCTGATTTCACGGGCCTTTTCACGGTAGAGATATTCGATTTTCTTTTGAAGGCGGTGTTGGTGCTCGATGATCTGTTCCACAGCAAGTGAAAGTTCTTTGGGATTCTTCAACAAGGCATTGAGTTTTTGAATCTCGCGGAATCCGTTCTGCAGATATTTTTCAGCTCCAAGCGATGTAACGGCCTCAATCCTTCTGACTCCTGCCGCAACGGCACTCTCAGATACAATTTTAAAATACCCCAAGTCACCGGTGGCTTTAACATGCGTGCCCCCGCATAATTCAACTGAGTAGTTTCGGTCAAAGGTTACTACCCTCACCAAATCGCCATATTTTTCGCCAAATAATGCCATGGCTCCGGAGTTTAGAGCTTCGTTAACGGGCATAACCTGAATCAGGGCATCGATATTCTCGCGGATTTTACTGTTCACCATGGTTTCAATTTCTAAAATCTGCTCATCGCCGGTTTTAGCAAAATGACTGAAGTCGAAGCGCAGATAATCAGGATGCACGAGAGAACCTTTCTGCTCCACATGTTTACCGAGGATACTCCTTAAAGCAGCATGCATGAGATGGGTTGCGGTATGGTTAGCTGCAATTTGGCTTCTGCGGGAACTATCCACCAAGGCATTTACAGGTAGATGAATATCTTCGGGAAGCTCAGATACCAGATGGTACCAAATGCCATTTTCTTTTTTTGTGTCGGTAACCGCAATTTTCTGAAGGTCGAAGAAAAGGAAGCCTGTGTCGCCAATCTGACCGCCACTTTCAGCGTAAAAGGGAGTCTGATCGAGTACAATCTGATAGGAGGTTTTACCCTTCTGCGATACCTTCCGGTATCGCAAAACTTCAGCCTCAGCCTCCAGAACATCGTACCCCAGAAAGTTTGTTTGGGTTCCGCTTCGGATGATAATCCAATCGTCAGTATCAACTGCGGCGGCGGCCCTGCTTCTATTTTTTTGGGACTGCATAGACTCATGAAAGGAGTCCAGATCTACGGAGCGATGAATTTCTCTTGCCATCAGTTCGGTCAGGTCGAGGGGAAATCCGTAGGTATCATACAATTCAAAGGCAAAGGTGCCGTCAATCGGACCCGATGGCTGCTGTGCGGCATAATCACGGAATTTTTGAATTCCTGAGCCAAGGGTACGCAGGAATGCCTGCTCCTCCTCGCGAATAACATTCATGATGAGATTCTGTTGATTCTTCAGTTCAGGAAAGAAATCACCCATCTGGTTGCATAATACCGGCACCAGGCGGTACATAAAGGGCTCTCTTATTTCGAGGAAGGAAAAATAGTAACGAACGGCCCGACGAAGAATACGTCGAATAACATATCCTGCCTTGTTATTGGAAGGAAGAAGCCCATCGCTGATGGCGAAAGAAATGGTACGAATGTGATCAGCCATAACCCTGAAGGCAATGTCTTTGGCATTGTCAGCACCATATTTTATTCCGCTTTCACTCCCAATAAAATCCAGGAACGGGGAAAAGACGTCAGTATCGTAGTTAGATTGTTTATTTTGGAGCACCATACAAAGCCTTTCGAAGCCCATACCTGTATCCACATGCTGCGCAGGTAACTTTTCGAGACTACCATTGGCTTTTCGATTAAACTCCATGAATACCAGGTTCCATATTTCAATTACCTGAGGATGCCCGGTATTTACCAGTTCCTTGCCATCTGTTTTTAATCTTTCTTCGTTGTTGCGAATGTCAACGTGAATTTCTGAACAGGGTCCGCAGGGTCCGGTATCACCCATTTCCCAGAAATTGTCCTTCTTCGACCCGCTGATGATTCTTGAAGGATCAATAAATCGCGCCCACAGGTCGGATGCCTCCTGGTCAAAGGCAAGCTGATCTTCAACACTTCCTTCAAAAACGGTAACATAAATCCTATCCACGGGTATTTTGTAGACCGCGGTGAGGAGCTCCCAGGCCCATTCAATTGCCTCTTTTTTGAAATAATCTCCGAAACTCCAATTTCCGAGCATTTCAAACATGGTATGGTGGTAGGTGTCGACCCCGACCTCTTCAAGATCATTGTGTTTTCCTGAAACCCTCAGGCATTTTTGGGTATCGGCAACACGAGGAAATTTTACCGGAGCATTGCCAAGGAACAAGTCCTTGAACTGATTCATGCCCGCGTTGGTGAACATCAGGGTAGGATCGTTCTTAATGACCATGGGTGCAGAGGGAACAATCTGATGTTCCTTGCTTTTAAAAAAATCGAGAAATGTCTGACGAACCAGCTTCGAATTCATAATCCTGTAATTTGGCCTGCAAAATTAGGAAAAGGTAAATCTGATTAAGTTGTTTGGCAGATTAACAGAATTACTTTACCATTGCCGCCTGAAAACCAAGGGTATCACCTACATGAAAGAAGGGCATCGATTATGGCTGTTTCACCTGAAATTCAGTACCTCTTGGACACCCGTGACAAAGCGGGGCTCAAGGAACATCTAAGCGACTGGCTTCCTAACGACATTGCTGATTTACTCAATCAGCTTGAGGAGGAGCAGCTTTTGATGGTATTTAAGGCCATTGACCGCGAACAGGCATTTGCCTCCTACGAGCTTTTGCAGATTAATTTTCAGATTGCACTCCTTGATTTGTTGCCAAACAAGCTGGTTACCCTTATTTTGAACGATATGTCGCCTGACAAGCGGACGGCATTGCTCGAAGAGCTAGACCATGAGATGCTGAACAAGCACCTTAAACTGTTGACGCAAAAGGAGCGCATGATTGCCCTGAGCCTGCTAGGCTACCCCGAAAACAGTATCGGGAGGCTTATGACACCCGATTATATTGCGGTGAAGGCCGACTGGACAGTGCAGGACGTTCTTAACTTCATTAGAAAATATGGAGAAAATTCGGAAACCCTGAATGTAATCTATATCACTGACGAGCGCGGAGTGTTGATTGATGATATTAAAGTAAGAGAATTGCTTCTGGCACAGCATCCGGAAAAAAACACCATCGCAGAGCTGATGGATGGTAAAA
>JBIIMV010000297.1:0-3129 GCA_044337805.1 Bacteroidia bacterium | reverse complement strand
CAGCTGTGTAAACGCTTCCGGCTCCATAATACCAGAAGGTATCCATCTTCCGAAAATGTACAAACACATTTACCGGGTAGGTAAAGCTTCTTACGAAATCGCAAACATTATGGTCATCAATATACAGCCTGCTATCTCTAACACTCAGTTCAATATGCTGTATGAGTCCTGAACCTGTTTCGATCACTGCATAGTCAAGGGTGTCCTGAATCAGAATAACCCTTATTCTGTCGTGAATTTCAATCGACGAAAACTCAGGTAGTGAAACTGTCTCACGAACCAGTTCTCCGCTGCCCTTGAAGCAAGTTCGCTCTTCCGGCGATTTGCAGCTGAATGCAATTACCGAAAGAGCGAACAAGATTTTGTATAGATGCAGAGAGCGCACTTAATTTTTCAAGGGCAACAGGCCATATTCGCGGCTGTATTCCAGCATCTGCTCTGCAAAGTTGGAAGGGTATTCAACCTTTACATCTGTGATTTCTTCTCCCTGCATCACCGGAACCAGCTTAGGCTGTATGAATCCTTTGTAGGGTGCAACATTCAGTTTTTCAAATCGCGCCAGCACTTCTTTGTGAAGTTCAGGATCTACCTTAACGCCGTAGCCTTCAACAAGGGCTGTAGCGGCTTTATAATCTCCTTCAGACTTGATGCGTTGTATTTCGCGCAGTAATTCTCCGAACAAAACCCGCAGCTTGTCATAGTCGTTTATCTGTACATAGGTTTTACCATCTTTCTTTACAAACTCTGCAACTTTTTCTTTTTGTCCTTTCTCAAAAGCCCATTTGGCAACGAGCTGCCTGTTTCTCATGTGTGCTTCCTCAAGGTTGTCGCCTAATTTAAGTCTGGTGATTTGGGTGATGAGTCCGTTCATCATATAGTTGTCGTATTCAGCCTTACCAACGTCAAGGGTACTCATAACGCCGATGTCGATGAGTTTTTTATCCATGATAAAATAAAGGGCAACGAGGTCGGCACGGGCTTCTTCCAGACAGTTTGCATAGTTCTTAAGGGTTACATCAGGTGTGCCAACACCATCGTTGATTTTTCCTGATGCATGTCCGATTACTTCGTGCATGTCGGTATGCAATGCTCCGGCCAATGATCCATGTTTGGCAGCTCTGTCTATGATTTCCTGAGAGAAGGCAAATTCTTTCAGCAGAGGTGATTTGCCGGCTACGATGTTGTATGACTCCACAATGTTTCCAAGTGATACGCTTTTTGAGCCATGCTGTTCCCGTATCCAGTTTGAGTTAGGAAGGTTGATTCCAACGGGGGTACTGGGGGCGGCATCTCCTGCCTCTGCAATCACGGTGATGACTTTAGCGGTAATGCCTTTTACGTTTTTCTTTTTATGCTCGGCTGTGATGGGGGAGTTGTCTTCGAACCACTGTGCCTCTTTGGCAATAGCGGCAATGGTTTTGGTAGCTTCAAAGTCTTTCATTGAAACCACCGACTCATAGCTTCCTCGTTTCCCGATAGCATCGCCATACACTTCAATAAATCCATTCACTACATCGATCACGGAGGCTGTATCCTTTACCCAGGCAATATTGTAGGCATCGAAGTCTTTAAGGTCTCCGCTTTTGTAATAGGTAACCAGTTTGTCGATGGATTCTTTCTGGGAGGCATTCTCGGCAACGCCGGATGCTTTCTCGAGCCAATAAACAATTTTCGAAATGGCTGCATCGTACATGCCACCCACTTTCCATGTTTTCTCAACCGGTTTTCCGTTTTCTTTTACCAGTTTTGAGTTAAGTCCGTACATAGGGGCATTTTTATCTCCAATCTTTTTCATGCCGGCATAAAAGTTCTCTACCTCTTTTTGTGTAAGTCCTTCATAGAAATTGTTGGCGGAGGCTTTGATGTTGTCGATGCCTTCTGACTGATCTACCACACGGGCATCAATGGCAGCATCAAAAAATACCGGCATCAGGATGTTTTTTATCTCATCTGAAGGCATCGGCAAGGCCTCAGCAGGGATTGCAGCCAACTGCTTTTCGAACCATTCTTTGCTGAACTCGGGTTTGAATTTTGCGTTTGCATAGTGATGGTGCAATCCGTTGGCAAA
This sequence comes from Bacteroidia bacterium, assembly GCA_044337805.1. Lineage (GTDB taxonomy): Bacteria > Bacteroidota > Bacteroidia > UBA4408 > UBA4408 > JBEGML01. The sequence continues at coordinate 1,061 of JBIIMV010000297.1, read as the reverse complement.
CCAAACCTGTTTGATAAAAGTGTCGAAATGCTTGTATTCCGGATCGTTCTTGTCTCCTTTGTAAGCTGTGTATATGGTCTCCAGAACCTTCCTCGCCAAAAGATTGTGGCGGTATTTCTGATCATAAATAATATCTCTACCCGATAAAGCTGCCTGATACAGATAATAGGCTAATTTTTTCTGCTGAAGATTCAGTTTCTCGAATCCGGGAACACGGTAGCGAAGAACCTGAATATCTGCAAAGCGCTCAGCCTCTACTTCAAAGGCCTGTTCTGCCTGTTGTATCGGCTTTTCCTGTTCTTTCTTTCCGGAATTACAGGCTGTCATCCACAAGGCTGCAGTGAGCGCCAGTCCGGTTGGTATTAGTTTTTTCATGACTTGAAATTAGAAGGTCCAAATTTAGAAAAACAGGACATGTAAGACCTTGAACGACACATATTTCAGACGAAAATGTAGTTTTGCGCAATAATTGACAAGTATGATACAACGTATTCAAAGTGTTTATCTTCTTCTGGCTGCGGTATTGCACGGATTACTCTACTGGGTGGGCCTGGCCTCTTTTACCGGATTGGAGGCTACATATACCTTCAGGCTTACCGGACTGAGTCAGAATACAAAAGCCGGCGTGGTAAGCATCAACGGACTCCATCCTGTTTGGATGATTTTGTTGAATGCGGTCATCATCCTTTTTATATTTTATGTAATCCTTCAATTCAAAAAGCGCATGATGCAAATGAGATTATGCGGATTTGCGATGCTGATGGTTGCCGGATTGCTGGCCCTTATCACCTTCTCTTTTGATACGGCAAGCGGAATTGTGGCAGAGAAGACGGTCGCCGACGGACAGGCAGCAGAAGTGATGTATGGACTGGGATTTTTAATACCCGTCATCTCCATGATATTGATTTTTCTAGCCATAAGCGGCATCAAAAAAGATGAGGCCCTGGTGCGCAGCGCAGACAGGATCAGGTAATGTTCTTTAATACTGCCGTAAAATAAAAGGGACTCCCAAAGGAGTCCTTTTTATGTTTGGAAAAGGTGGGTTCAGCGATGTTCGATGA
>JBIIMV010000295.1:0-3131 GCA_044337805.1 Bacteroidia bacterium | reverse complement strand
ACGTGCTGATTTATGATAAAAAAATCAGCAACATGAAGGAATTGCTTCCTATTCTGGAGAAGACAGTACAGACAGGAAAGCCCCTACTCATCATCGCTGAGGACGTAGATGGTGAGGCGCTTTCAACTTTGGTGGTAAACAAAATACGTGGTGCTTTGAAAGTATGTGCAGTAAAAGCGCCCGGATTCGGAGACCGCAGGAAAGCCATGCTGGAAGATATCGCTATTCTCACAGGAGGAACACTCATTTCTGAAGAAAGAGGGTTTAAACTCGAAAATTCAGATCTTTCTTATCTTGGAAAAGCTGAGAAAATAAGCGTTGACAAGGATAATACAACCATTGTAGGCGGTGCAGGCAAAAAGGCGGAAATTACTGCCCGTGTTGCTCAGATTAAAGCTCAGATGGAGGCTACCACATCCGATTACGACAAAGAAAAACTTCAGGAACGTCTTGCTAAACTGGCAGGTGGTGTTGCAGTTCTTTACGTTGGTGCAGCCACTGAGGTTGAAATGAAAGAAAAGAAAGACCGTGTTGACGATGCGCTTCACGCAACACGTGCAGCAGTTGAAGAAGGAATTGTTGCCGGTGGTGGTGTTGCTTATATTCGTGCTATTGAATCTTTGGAAAAGTTAAAAGGAGACAATGATGACGAAAACACCGGTATCCACATCATCAAGCGTGCCATCGAAGAGCCGCTGCGCCAAATTGTAGCAAATGCAGGTGGCGAAGGTTCAGTGATTATTCAAAAAGTTAAAGAGGGAAAAAGTGATTTCGGATACAATGCTCGAACTGATAAGTTCGAGAATATGATGGCTGCCGGAGTAATTGATCCCACTAAAGTCACCAGGGTGGCTCTTGAAAACGCTGCTTCAATCGCTTCAATGTTCCTTACAACGGAGTGTGTGCTGAGTGAAATCAAAGAGGAATCCCCCGCTGCCGGCATGAATCCGGGTATGGGCGGAATGGGTGGCATGATGTAAGGTCATCAGCAAGGATGCTTTTAAACAAGGAGGGGCCCACTAGCCCCTCTTTTTTTTGTACCAAATTGAAAATCAAGATAGAAATTTTGGAATTAGAAAAAAAAGATTACCTTCGCATCCCCCAAAAAAAGCCGAAAGGGAAACAAAATCTATCACCATGACAAAATCTGACCTGGTTAACGAAATTTCGGAAAAGACCGGCATTGAAAAAGTGCTTGTTCAAACCACCGTTGAAGCCTTAATGAAAAGCGTAAAAAACTCTCTTGGTAAAGGAGAAAACGTATATCTGAGAGGCTTTGGTTCCTTCGCCGTAAAAAAAAGGGCTGAAAAAACCGGCAGGAATATCTCCAGAAATACAACAATCATCATCCCGGCACACTTTGTTCCTTCATTTAAACCTGCCAAAACTTTCGTTGACAAGGTTAAAAAGAACGTTAAGGTCAGCGAGTAATTCTGATGACTTCTTCCCGCCTCAAGATTATCATGGTGCTAGCAGCAATTGTTGTTGGAGCTGGCCTTTGGTATGCTGACAAGAAGGGGCCGGAAAAGACTCTGGAAAATAAGCCACCTGCCTCAACAGCGTCTGACCAGTCTGTGGTTAGTTGGCCTTCATATTGTGACTCTATTGCATCCGCTACTGCTTCCCTTTCCGGAAATGATGCATTCACCAAGAGGTATTCCTCAATTAAGTCAGGAAGGGGCTTAGAACAGGATTATGACTCCGTTGCCGTTGCCTTTCTCAGAGCCAGGTTACCCATGGCTGCTGCAGGAATCTATTTGCGCAAAGCATCTTCAACAAATTTTGCGTCTGACTGGGCTATTGCGGCAGAGTCGTTTTATAAAGCATCTCATTTTTCTGATAGCAAACTCTCGGCCCCGGCTATGAAGGAATCCGTTGCTGCCTTTAGAAAGGCTTGTGAATTGGATGCCAAAAATCTTAAGTACAAAACTCAGCTTGGGTCCGCTATTGTTGAAAGCACAAATAATCCCATGGAAGGAATAACGATACTCAGAGAGGTGGTGAGTGCTGATTCGACCTATGTTGACGCCCACATTCAGTTGGCACTTTTTGCAATTCAAAGCGGGCAACATGACAAAGCAATATCAAGACTTCAAAGAGTCATAAAAATGCGCCCGGACTTTGCTGTGGCGCATCTCTATATGGGTCAGGCCTTCCAGCAGGCAGGTAAGATTACCGAGGCCATTGCGGCACTGGAAAAATATCGAAGCGAAATCAACGATCCTGCACTTCGTGAAGAGGTGCAGAAATATATTGAGCAACTCAAAAAACCGTCAAACTCCTAAAGCAAATTTTTATGCCAAGCGGAAAGAAAAGAAAGCGCCATAAGATGGCAACGCACAAGAGAAAAAAACGTCTTCGCAAGAATCGTCATAAGAAGAAGAAGTAATTTTCTTCATCACTTTTCTTATTTAGTTCTGTGAACAAGGAGCTGGTCATTGATTCCACTCCCACTGAGGTTGTTATTGCACTCCTTAATGACAGGAGGTTGCTTGAACTTCATCGTGAGAGGAGGAACAATAGTTTCTCTGTAGGCGATGTTTACCTGGGCAGGGTCAAAAAAATCATGCCCGGGCTTAACGCTGCATTTATTGATGTTGGCTATGAGAAAGATGCATTTTTGCACTATCTTGATCTCGGGCCACAATTCACTTCCTTCAGTAATTTTTCAAAACGGATTGTTTCCGGCAAACACGCCGGTCACACCCTCGATAATTTCAAACTCGAGCCCGATATTGAAAAAACAGGGAAGGTGACTCAGGTTCTGTCGCAAAATCAACCGGTTCTGGTTCAGATTGCCAAAGAACCAATTTCCTCAAAGGGTCCGCGTATAACCAGCGAAATCAGTATTGCCGGTCGTTACATGGTTTTGGTACCATTTTCAGATAAGGTTTCTGTATCTCAAAAAATCCGTAACCCTGAAGAACGCGATCGTCTGAAAAAACTTGTTAATAGTATCCGGCCGATACATTTTGGGTTCATTGTCAGAACAGTTGCCGAGAATAAAGGTGTTTCTGAAATTGAGGCTGATATTCATGATTTAATGACCAAGTGGAAGGAGTTATGTAAAACCATGACCGGTGCTGCAGCTCCTGCAAAATTGCATGGAGAACTAGATCGCACTTCGGCAA
>JBIIMV010000294.1:0-3133 GCA_044337805.1 Bacteroidia bacterium | reverse complement strand
CCGGTAACGAAACGCTGCATCTCAAATTCTTTGTCAACGGGCTTGAGCCTACCATGCAAGACACTGACCTGATATTGCGGAAGAGGGAAATAGCTCAAGACCATATCATAACCATCCATCAGATTTTTATAATCCAATGTTTCAGATTCTTCAATCAGAGGAAAAACAATGTAAGCCTGTCTGCCAAGCTGAATCTGTTTTCGAATAAACTCATAGACTTCAAACCTCTTGTAATCGTAACGATGTGCCGTGACAATAGGTTTGCGTCCGGGTGGTAATTCATCAATTACAGAAATATCCAGATCACCATATAAAGTCATGGCCAGTGTCCGGGGTATAGGAGTAGCAGTCATAACAAGCACATGAGGCGGAATGGTACTCTTTGACCAGAGCTTATAGCGTTGCTCCACACCAAAACGATGTTGTTCATCAATAACTACAAAGCCCAGCTCTTTAAAAATGACAGGGTCTTCTATCAGAGCATGCGTGCCAATTAAAATATGGATTTCGCCATTTTTTAGCTCCTGCAGGATTCGACTTCGCTTAGAGGAAGGAGTTGAACCTGTCAGAAGCGCAGCTCTAACTTCCATATCATCAAGAAGAGAGGAGATGGTCTGAAAATGTTGTGTTGCCAGAATTTCTGTTGGCGCCATCAGACAGGCCTGCAATTGATTTCCTGTGGCCATGAGCATTGCCATCAGGGATACTACCGTTTTACCCGAACCGACATCACCCTGGAGTAAGCGATTCATTTGCTTTCCTGAACCCAGATCGGTTCTTATTTCTTTGAGCACACGCTTTTGCGCACCGGTGAGTTCATAGGGAAGTTTATGATGATAAAAAGAGCCAAAATCATCACCGACATATTCAATCTTTCTTCCAACAACCTGTAGTTTTCGCTGAGCGCGGATTTTACCCAGCTTCATCTGCAAAACAAGAAACTCATCAAATTTTATACGTTTTTCTGCAGATGCGAGTTCATTGGGGTTAGAAGGAAAGTGAATCTGAGACATGGCTGTTGATCTCGATATAAAGCCATACTTGCTGAGTTCACAATCATGATGAAAGTCACGGCCAGTTAAATCAATAGTATCAAGCGCGATTCTCATGATTTTACGAATACCACGCGAATCAAGGCCTGCAGAACGAAGTTTATCTGTGCCCGGATATACGCCCACTAACCCCTGATGCGTTTGTGCAAAAAAGGTATCCAGAGTATCAATCTCCGGATGCACAAAAGAGGCTTTTCCTTTGAATATGCCCGGTTTTCCGAAAACAACATACTCTGTTCCCACTTTAAGGAACTCCTGCATCCATTTTATACTATTGAACCAGATAAGTTCCAGAGTGCCTGAAGAATCAGAGAATGTAGCAACAAGGCGCTTACCTTTCTTTTGGGCAACCAGTTGTATACGGTCGATTTTTCCCTTTATCTGGATATAAGCAGAATCTGAAGAGATATCACTTATTGCGTAAAACCTGGAACGGTCAACATATCGAAAAGGGTAGAATGCAAGCAAGTCACCCAAGGTGCGAATACCCATTTCTGCATTAAGCAGGGTAGCTTTCGCCGGACCTACTCCCTTGATAAACTCAACGGGTTTTTCCAGGGTTTCGAATGACATACGTCATGAATTAAGAAAATCAGCTACCAATTCACGGCTGCGGGTAATAGCATCCTGCAGGTTATTGTTAACCACCACAACATCAAATTTATCTTCATAACCCATTTCTCGTCCGGCTTTTTGCAATCGGCGAGCCAGTGTTTCTTCAGATTCTGTATTACGAGATCTAAGCCTTGCTTCGAGGGTTTCAATATCAGGTACCTTAACAAATATTGCAAGAGAGCGATCAGGAAACCTTTCCTTTAGTTTTAGCCCGCCCTCAACATCAACATCAAAAATGACGTGACGACCGGCACGCCAAATCTTTTCGATTTCACTTTGCAAGGTACCATAAAAGGAACCCGGATAAACCTCCTCCCACTCAGCGAAAGCGCCCTCTTTTATAAAATCCTGAAACTCTCGGGGCGAAATAAAATAATAATCCTTTCCATGTATCTCATTCTCTCTGCGGGGTCTGCTACAGGCGGAGACAGAAAACTGTACCTGAGGAAAAACATGGAGAATATCATGAACCAGGGTGGTTTTTCCTGAACCCGATGGTGCAGAAAAAATAATCAGCTTGCCCGTTTCCTGAGTCATAGAATATTGGCAATTTGTTCTTTTATTTTTTCTAGTTCATCTTTCATGGAAACCACAAGTTTCTGAATACCGGAATGGTTGGCTTTAGAGCCAATGGTATTAATCTCTCTTCCAATTTCCTGTGTAATAAATCCGAGCTTTCGCCCGGGAGAATTTTCATGAATTGTTTGAAGAAAATAATCGCAATGTGTTTTAAGTCTGGTTTGTTCTTCCGAGATGTCAAGCTTTTCGAGGTAATATATCATCTCCTGCTCGAAGCGGTCGTGGTTAAGCTGTTCAACCAAAGCCAGATCCTCAATTGCCTTTAGAATTTTGTTTCTGATGTGCTGAGTGCGTTCGTTGCTCAGAGACAGAATTTGCATTCGCAATTGATTTATCTGATTTATGCGTTCAATAAGTTCATGCTCCAGTGCGGCACCTTCATTCGTACGAAATGCCGAAAATTCAACAAGAGCGGATTGAACAAGTTCCACTAACACCTTGATTTCAGCTTCACCAGCCTCCGCATTTTTCTGACGGGTGACCTCAGGCAATCTCATAACCGCAGAGAATAAGGTTTCCGGAGGCATTGACAGACCTTGCGTTGCTTTTTGCAAATCATGAAAATATTGGTGTATCAATTCTCCATTAAAAACTGCCGGACGCTCATTGTTTAACCATTCATATACAATGGTGCAATCAATCTTTCCGCGCTCAACTCCCTTAGACAATAAAGCTCGAATTTCATTTTCTGCTGATTTGAAGTAAGAAGGAACACGTAAATTAAGATCGAACTGACGACTGTTCACTGATTGAATTTCAACGGTGATTGTGATGTTTTCGCTGGAGGACCTTGCTCTGCCAAAGCCGGTCATTGATTTCAAAGCCATGAGGCAAAAATATAAAAAGGACTGTGTTAATTAGGCTTTTCGGCAAGTACAACCTAGGAA
>JBIIMV010000292.1:0-3153 GCA_044337805.1 Bacteroidia bacterium | reverse complement strand
TGCAAAAACCCGGTTGCTTTGGTTAAAGAACGGAAACATATACCTAAAGACTACCTTTTGCAGAGCGGGAGACGAAAAAGTCTCAGGAAAAGAAAATATCAGAGAGTTGCTTACATGAAAAAAAAAGAAACCGGCAATGCCGAAGAGAAGAAGCTTTTTAAAGCGAACCTCAGTCATGGAACAGTGGGAGTTCACCCATTTTTCGATTTACCTCCTCCCTCACATTCGCTGCAAGCTTTTCATTTTCAGGATCAGAGATAACCGCATCAATCCATGCTGCAATTTCTATCATATCTGTAACGCCAAGCCCACGTGTTGTAACAGCGGCAGTTCCCAATCGTATTCCGGATGTCACAAAAGGACTTTTATCATCGAATGGAACCATGTTTTTATTGACAGTGATATCTGCCTTTACAAGAGCTGATTCAGCGAGTTTACCTGAAATACCTTTGTTTCTGAGGTCAAGAAGCATACAATGATTGTCTGTTCCGCCGGAGACCACTCCAAAGCCACGTTCGACAAGTGCAGAACAAAGGGCTTTTGCATTATCAATTACCCTGCGGCCATAGGCGGCAAAACCCGGCTCCAGCGCCTCTCCAAAAGCAACCGCCTTTGCGGCGATGACGTGCTCCAGAGGCCCACCCTGCGTGCCGGGAAAAACAGCTGCATCGAGCAAAGCTGACATCATTCGGATTTCACCTTTTGGCCCTTTAATACCGAAAGGATTTTCAAAATCATTTCCCATCATGATGAGTCCGCCACGCGGACCACGCAGCGTTTTATGCGTGGTGGTTGTGATGATGTGACAATGCGGGAGCGGATCATTCAGGAGCTTGGCTGCGATTAATCCTGCCGGGTGCGAAATGTCGGCCAAAAGCAGAGCACCTGTTTCATCGGCAATGGAACGAAGACGGGCATAATCCCAATCGCGGGAGTAAGCCGAGGCTCCGCAGATAATAAGCTTTGGTTGATGCAGCAGTGCAGCCTCACGAACTTTATGATAATCGATTCTTCCTGTCTCTTTTTCAACACCATAAAAAGCAGGACGATAAAGTTTGCCGGAAAAGTTCACAGGCGAACCGTGCGTAAGATGCCCTCCATGACTAAGGTCAAAACCAAGGATGGCATCGCCGGGTTTCAGGCAGGCGAGCATCACCGCCGCATTTGCCTGCGCACCGGAATGCGGTTGCACGTTAGCCCACGCGGCACCGAATAATTTTTTTACTCTATCAATAGCCAATTGCTCCACCAGATCCACAACCTCACAGCCACCATAATAGCGTTTACCCGGCAGTCCTTCTGCGTATTTGTTTGTCAAAACAGAGCCCATAGCCTCCAGGACCTGAGTACTTACAAAGTTCTCAGATGCGATGAGTTCAACACCATGTGTCTGACGTAAGGTTTCCTGATGAATAAGGTCAAAAATTTGCGAATCTCGGGTCATGAATAAAAATTACGAGGGTCAAAAATAGCCGAAAAGAAAGTAGAAAAGGAAGGGAAGTTATCAGATATCGGGAAGGGAAAAAAATACTGCAAATTCCCGGGGTAGTCTTTGAAGGAAAACAGCTGATTTAGTCCGTTTTTTTCAACAGCAATCCGGGAAAGAGTATCATAAATGGAACAGGAGACTGCAATACACCGAGGATACCTCTCGCTGTAAGGTAGGCTTGATTTTCCTTTCCTAAAAGATTACCTACGCCAAAAATTAGCGCTGCAAATACAAAAATGAACATGAAAACCATTGCTGTAATTTTCCAGTTTGCCTTAGCGGGCAAACAGACCTTAAGCCCCCAGTGTGTTAATCCTGCGTAAGCCACAACAAAAAAGCCTGTAAGAAAGTACTTCAGGTAATAGAGCGACATATAGCTAAGATTTTCGAGAGATTTCAGTGATGCAGGCAATTCAAATTCATAATTACCGTAATACAACTTGTAGAGTTGGTCATTAATGTTGAGGAAAACAAAATCACGCAAAAATCCGAGAGCCAGGAGAAGGCTCAAGGGAAGGAAAATTCTAAGCCAGGGTTTCATAGGCCATTTCTCTGTCCGGCATCAATGGCATTTCTGATATTGAACCTCACGCCGGAAAATTTATTCACCCACCATAACCAGAGGAGAAACACAAAGCCATAAACGAAAATGGTGAAAGTATATGTATGATTAAAAGCAAGAGAAGATGGAAAATATCTGAGAATCAGGTTGAGCGAAGTAATGCGCAAAACGTTCACGAAGTGAATAAAAACAATTCCTACCGGGACAAACCATAACTTTTTTGTCACAGGCCCCGGGAATGAGATAATAAAACCGGCAAACAGGGCAAACAAGGTAATGCCATTACAAGGATCTCCGATCCACAGTCCATGGGTTCCGTCAATACCAACAACACGAATGGCGTCTCCGCCGGAGCCTGCAGGAATGAGCCGGAAGCCCATTAACTTTAATAAAGCCTCAGACCAGAATACAAGGTTATTGATCACGATAGCATCAAAGGCGCCCTGCGGGTGGAGCCACAGCTCATAAATCAGATACCAAAAAAAATAAAGCCCGAAGGCTTTAAATAAGAATACGTTAAATGGATTTTTGAAGAGTTGCCTCATTCAGAGACTTTTCTTCAGAACTTGCCGGTTTGTTTTTTACCGGATGATTTCAGCAATTTAGATCCGCCAAAAGCAAGACCTGCGGCAACCAGAAATCCAATACCACCATCGATAGGAATGCATGGAGGAGGCCAGCACGTAGGACCACCGCCGCCGGGGGGAGGAGGAGGGCCAATTGGAGCCGGAGTGGCGGTGACAGTAAAATCAGAGGTTGGAACAAAGACCGAGATTGCAATCACCAAAATTATGAGCCAAAAATGCTTTTTCATTACTTAACAAGAGAATCGTTAATGAAACGACGGTACAAAGGTATAAAAAAAACTCCAATATCAAAGACGTGCTGAAATAAAAGTGAGATTTTTCAATATTCATCCTTAAAAAAAGTTCATTCATGTGTAAAATTAAGGGAAAATTTTGCCTGGATTAAGAATTCCTGAAGGGTCGAAAATCACTTTTATTTCCTTTTGTAATTTTATTTGAATCTCAGACTGAACTTCTGCAAGAAACGTTTTTTGAACAAAACCCACTCCGTGTTCACCTGACAATGTGCCACCCAG
>JBIIMV010000291.1:0-3157 GCA_044337805.1 Bacteroidia bacterium | reverse complement strand
CTGCCGCAGGTGCAAACTGCGAGAACCCCCGAAGGCCAATGAAACAAAGAAGGTAAATAATGAACTGCCTCACCTTACAATCAGACGCTGTCTTGCGCTTGTGGATTTGCCGTTAAATTGAAGGAAATACATGCCCCGATCCTGTAAAGAAAAATCAAGATAATCGAGCCCGGTGATAGCATGAACTTCCAGACATTTCCCACTGAGATCGAATACATGCAGGGTTTCAAAATCCTTGATTTTTGAAATCCTTATTCTTCCGTCAGATGGATTAGGAGCGACGACGGGAGCAGCAGAGGCATGGGCTTCACTCAGACTTCCAAGAGGGGCAATGAGCAGATTGTCGATAACGAAAAAGGCGGGCGTATTCATGCCAAACGGACCATTATCAGAGCTGCGCAGGGTAAACCTGATGGAGTCGACCTGCCCGAGGGTGCTCAAGGGATAATTGGTAAAACTTCTGATGATGTAATCCTGAGCATTATTGGCAAAGCGAAAATCGGCCAGAAAAAATTCCACGCTATCGGGGTTCAGCGTACCATTATTAAAGCCATGCACCACCACCTTAAAGAAATCAGGGTCGTTACCGCTTGCACCTCCGAACTTCTTTGCGAAACCATCACCATCGCGCATGGAGAGCCATGCATAGGTGCCATTGTTAAAAGAAACTGCCTGTAACACACGGTCACCGCCAGGTATGCGCACGACCGATCCCTGTTGCACCACCGCGTAACCGGCAGAGCTTTGTCCGGAACCCGAGGCTGATGCATAAAGGTTTGAGAATCCCGGAGTCAGGGTATCGTTTACGGTACTCCAGGCAAAACCCGATGCCCAATAGCCGCCAAAAGAGGTATCATAGCGGTTGGGAAAATATGCATCGCCTGAACTGAAGCCGCCTGTTTGGTCGCTACCGTTCCAATAGCCTGCGGCCGGAATATTCGGGAATTCAAAATCACTCATCTGTGCCTGAGAGTGGAACGAAAGAAGCAGGATGAGCGTCGTGGTAAGGAGTTGTTTCATCATTTGTTTAATTGGAGTTGAAGACTGAGTTCAAACCAACGCAAAGGCATGGGCCTTCTGGCGATGGTCTGATAATTCTGATTGAAGAGATTGTTTATCCTGGCCGAAATATGCCAGGCATTGGTTTTCTGATAACCGCATCCTGCATGACTGAGCATGAAGGGAGGTAAATACTGATAATTGTCGTTTGAGGTATACCGATAACCGAAATATTGTTGCTGCCAGAAAATGCTCCACCTTCCATAACCCAGATGGAGTGCCGCCATACCCTGATACATGGGCACATATATGAGCTGCGAATAGTGTCCGCTTTCTCTGCTTATCTCAGGGTTTTCTGCCAGGGTATAACTGATGTTGGTGCTGAGTCCGGCCTTCCACATTCCTCTTCTGCCTTGCATGGCTGCTGACCATTCGCTGCCTCTGAGGTTCACCATGTTAAGATTCATGGCTTGCCAGAGATTACCCACAGGTGCCCATTGAATCCAGTTTTTCACTGAACGGTAGAAAATGCTGTAGCTGCTTTGCACAGAAATAGGCCCCCACTGTTGGTCGTATTGCAATGCGGCCTCTGCCTGCAGGCCATGCTCGGGCAAGAGATTGGGATTTCCGCCCTGGATCCAGAAAAAATCGTTGAAGGAGGGATAACGAAAAGTTTTACCTGCCGAGAACCTGCTGCTCAGATGGGGCAGGAGAGAGACGTGAATATCCAGCTGAGGAAGGTGAATGAGGCGGTAAGCACTGATCCATTCTGTGCGGTAGGAAGGTTGAATGCGAACAGCACCGGTAGCCTGCCATCTGGCCTGCATATAGGATTGCACACGGTGAAGGCGAGGCTTCCCCCGGTACTCACTGATATCAGCATTCAGGTACTGATAACCGCCGCCGGCAAGAAAAAAGAGCTTTTCCGATAAGAGGTAGTGGACTTCAGCATCGGCGTGAAAGATGCGGGAGGTACCGTCAGAAATGATTCCCGATAGCGTATCGCGGTATCGTATATTTTCATAGAATCCGGCAAATCGGATGTCATAGCCAAATCGTTGATTGTATTTTTTTATTCCCGTCTGAACACGAAGAAAGGCATCAGTCTGAGTGGCATCTGAGCTGAGCATATCGAGGGTAGGAGGAATTTCGCGATACACTTTTGCTCCCCATGTTCTGAGGTAGAATTTATGTCCGGCAAGAGGTATATCAACATTATAAACGGCATGAGCACCGTGCAGCGCAGCGTTTCCGGCCTTTTCGATGCTGCCGTTGCTATTTCTGAATGGATAGCGGTTCGCACTGTTCTCATAAACGATACCGACACGTTGACGAAAACGCGAACCGGAGAATTGATGGTTAACGGCATGCCGGGTGCCGCCAAAGCTATTGTAAAGCGCTTGAGCACGAAGCCATTTGCCGGTATCATTTTGAAGAAGGTGAATGGCGCCTGCTACGGGACCTGATCCCCAGCCGGAAGAAGAAGATTGAGGTTCCAGAATAACAGAAGAAAAGAGTTCAGATGCCACCAAAGAAGGATCTGTTTGTCCGAGCATGTTATTCTGTATGTTCAATCCATCCCAAAGAACCGCCGTTTGAGCTGCATTGCCACCTCTAATGGAGACCGAGCCGATACCCCCTGGAGTGTATTCTCTGAGGTAAAGCCTTCCGGAGGCGCCGAGTGAACGACTCAGGGAAGAATTCATTGGAGCTGTGACATGCAAAGAGTCAGAGATGGAATGCCCTTCTATTTGGCGCTTTCCAAAGGCGCTTATGGTGACGGAGGGAAGTGCATGTTCAATGCTATCCTGCCGCGACGAGGACTGCTGAGCCCACAATTTTGCGGAAGCAATAAAAAACAATATGACAGGCAAATGTTTTTGCATAGCTCAAAAGCGGGTAGGGGAAAACAGGGGAATGCAGCGAACCGAACCTCCCGGGTTTCTTCCCGAACCCTTGGTTTTTTGCTTTGGCAGGTCTTCTGACTTCCTCCACCCGTAAGCCTTCCCGCGTGAGCAGTGGCGTAGTGATTACGGGCCTTTTAGGAGGTTACAGCAGCGGGTACTGTTCCGGATTTACACCGGATTCCCTTTTAATTCCATGCAAGATGGAAACCAAAAGCCTTGCAAAGATAAGCCTTTTTTTTGTCAGCGATGGA
>JBIIMV010000290.1:0-3168 GCA_044337805.1 Bacteroidia bacterium | reverse complement strand
TTCTCTTAAGGCAGAGCCTGAATACCCGCTTGCAGCTGCTCGACATGGTGAGCAAGCTCAATCAGGTCATTTTTGAATATCAACTTCTTAAAAACAAACCCTGACATGTTTCACAAACTTCATATCCCCATTTTTATTCTCTCGCTCCTGCTCATGTCTTGTACTGAAAATAAAGATAAGCCCGGGGCGTCAACACACAGCAACAGCGTCTTGATACTTAACGAGGCACAGGAAAAGAACCTTGGTATCAGCACCGTTCCCTTAAGCAGACAACTCATACAACCGGCGTTAAAAGTAAACGGGTTTATCGATGTGCCACCGCAAAACCTCATCAGCATCAGTATTCCAATGGGCGGATTTTTGAAACACACTGAGTTGTTGCCCGGCATGGAAATCGCCAGGGGACAGGTGCTCGCTACACTCGAAGATGCTACATATCTGCAGTTGCAGCAAGATTATCTGGAGGCACGCATCAGACAAGAACAACTACAATCAGAAGCCGACAGGTTGCAACAACTTGAACAGAGCAAAGCCGCCAGTACCAGGGAATATGTGAGGGCTCATACAGAAGCAGCAAGCAATGAAATCCGTATTAAAGCACTTGAAGAGAAATTGCGTTTACTCGGCATTAAGGCCTCTACCCTTCATGCAGGCAATATGAGTGCAGAGATCAGGCTGTTGAGTCCTGTGCATGGCTTCGTTTCTGAAGTAAAAGTCAACAAGGGCAAATATGCAGCTGCAGGTGAAACCTTGTTCGAGCTTGTAGACCCCGAAGATTTGCATCTCAACCTCAAGGTGCTGGAAGGAGATTTGCCGCAGGTATTTGAGGGGCAGCGCACCGAGGCCTGGACCAATCATGCGCCCGGGAAGAAGTATCATGGCAATGTGATACTCGTTAGCCGCACCTTAGGTCCGGACAAGAGCAGTGAGGTACACTGCCATTTCGATGAGCAGCAGAAAGGCCTTGCCCCCGGCATGTTCATGAACGCTGTATTGTATGGCAAAGCGGATAGCCTGGAAGCCTTGCCCGGCACATGCCTCATCAACGATGCCGGTCATTATTTTGTGATAATTTCAAATGGCGATCACAGCTACCGCTACATCAGCGTAGAGCCCATGCAGAGCTACGGAGGCTATACGGCCTTGCATGGTGCTGAATCCTTACGCGGGCTTCGCATCGTAGAAAAAGGCGCCTGGGGATTATGGATGAGTTTCAAAAATCAAAGTCCCGGCGAAGAGTAATTCGCTCGTAACAACTTGGCCAAAGGCAAAAATTCTCAGACAGCGACACACATTGGCGTTTCTTCTGCGACCTTTGCGCCATGAATCTTCTTCGTAGAAAATGTCGGATGTGTATCACTAACCGGGTTATCTTTATGGTAAGTCGCACTTCTGCCTTATTAACCGCTATGCTTCCTTTTACCTCCAATCTCTGATGCCATGAACGATATCATTTGTCCTCACTGCCAAAAAGTTTTCAAAGTGGATGAGTCCGGCTTCGCGGACATTCTCAAACAAGTGCGTGACCACCAGTTTGAAGAAGAAATACTGCATCGCCTTTCACTTGCTGAAAAGGAAAAACAGAGTGCTGTTGAGCTTGCTGAGGCGCGATTGAAAAATGCTTTTCAGGAGCAGATGTCGGCTAAGGAGAAAGAGCTTGTCGCATTGAAAGCCGCCAGGGAGGCCGAGCTTGTTCAGAAGCTGTCCCAATCGGAATCAGAACTGCTAAAGCTACAAAGCAGAGTAGAGCAGGCTGAACTTGACAAAAAGCTGGCGGTGTCAGAGGTTGCCCGACAATACGAAAAGGAAAGAGATCACCTGGCTATGGAGCTAAAGGTGAAGGACAGTGAAAAGCAACTCCTGGAAAAGTCGCTTAATGAGAAATTTCAGGCTGCCCTCCATGAAAAGGATGTGATTATTCGTCACAGAGAAGAGGAAATTGCCTTGCGCAAGGATCTTAAGCTTAAGCTTTCTACCAAAATGATTGGCGAGACCCTCGAGCAGCATTGTGAGAATGAATTCAACAGACTGCGCGCCACTGCCTTTCAGAGAGCCTATTTTGAAAAGGACAATCAATCGCTCAATGGGAGCAAGGGAGATTTTATTTTCCGTGAGCAGGATCAAGCAGGAAATGAGATTATTTCCATCATGTTCGAAATGAAAAATGAAGGAGATGAGACCGCGACCAAAAAGAAGAACGAAGACTTTTTAAAAGAGCTGGACAAAGACCGGACAGAGAAAAAATGTGAATATGCAGTGCTGGTTTCCCTGCTTGAGGCGGACAGTGATTATTACAACTCCGGTATCGTGGATGTATCGCATAAGTATCCTAAGATGTATGTCATCAGGCCACAGTTTTTTATTCCGATCATTACTTTGCTTCGTAATGCAGCCATGAATTCTCTTCAATACAAGGCAGAGCTTTCGCTGATGAGAAATCAAAATATCGACATCACGAAGTTTGAAGAAAAGATGAATCAGTTCAAAGAGGGATTTGCCAGGAATTATGAATTGGCCAGTAAAAAGTTTCAAACTGCCATAGAAGAAATCGACAAGACCATCACCCACCTTCAAAAAACGAAAGAGGCACTTTTATCTTCAGACAATAATTTACGTCTGGCCAATCAGAAAGCCGAGGATTTAAGTATTAAAAAACTTACCCACGGCAATGCCACGATGAAAGCCAAATTCGATGATTTGAAAAATACCTGATGCTGCCGAATGTGATTTTAAGAGGTTGATGTTTTTCTGCTCACTTTCCTATTCACATAAAAGGGCGGCTCTTGCTTCTAAGAATTTTAAGGCTTTCTCACAGTATTGATCTGAAATCTTCATTCGCCGGTATGCTTGTTGTGCCGGCACGTTCAGATATTTCTCTCCTCTTAGCCTGTTAATCTGCAAATACACAGCTGTAGCTCCTGCTTCCTCCGTTCTTAACGGTATAGGTTCCTGCCTGCCCCAATTTTCTGCTGCATGAAATCACTGTTCCGTCCCATAGCTGCAATTCGTCTTCTCCATATCCGTAAAAAAGAATTTCCACAGATTGATTTACCTCTTCAAAATCTTTGATGTCGGGGTTCGCTACCCCTTCTACAAAGGTGTCTACTTCGCGGTTGAAGGTGGGAATGATTTTTCCTGCGGAGATGAACATGGGAAGATTTCCCGGAG
>JBIIMV010000289.1:0-3172 GCA_044337805.1 Bacteroidia bacterium | reverse complement strand
TCACTCTCAGACTTGCGACCCTGAGGGTGATCTCCTCGGCGCCGGCGCTATGCCTTCGGAGCTTCCCTCAGGGTTCCCCGCAGTCTGCTTCGCTCGAAAAACCGGTGAAATGTAGGGCCGTCTACAAGGTGGAAATCCTGCCGGTGGGGTAATCCTTATTGGATTTTTTCTTCTCGTTAGTGTTGGTATTTAATGTCAAGAAATTTATGGAAAAGGGTTTTTGTGAATAAGCATTGTGTTTTTTTGTTGGGCAGTACCTGCCCCGCCCCGTAAAGCAAAATTACCGCTTCATTATCCAATAGTCGGGAGATAAGTATTTATATCCGTTTATATCCGTTTATATCCGTTTATAAGTGTTTATAAGCGTTTATACACGGTTTTGGAAACAGAGGTGGAATTATTACCAACCGCACAAGCCAAGGGGCTCATCGCCCCTTCAACCCGATGTCACTTTTTTTTGTGTGAGAAAAAAAAGTAACCAAAAAAACTCCCGGTCTCACTGAAACCCCTCCTAAAATTCGGACTGACTAAAAAAGTAAAAAGATAAACTATAATCAGCCAATGAAAACAACCCGAATCACAGAAAGCCAAATCACACACGCCTTAAAGGAGTACGAAGGTGCCAATAAGGCCGGTAGCCAATATCCGCAGCGAAATAGAATATGCCCGGAGTCGCATCAAATTAGACTGGAAGCACTTTAGCGATAGTAGCACAAATCTGCCTGCAAATCACTGCCAACTATCTCACCAAAGTCATCACTCCCTTTTTGTCTACCACACTGCCATCGGTTCTTTCTATGTAGAGCTTATATACATAGATGCCGCTCTGAGCGTCGCTCCCCTTATAAGTTCCATCCCAGCAGGCTGCCACATCGGCGGTTTCAAAAACCCTCTCACCCCAGCGATTGTAAATAACGATACTATATAAACGTACACAATTCCCCAGCAGGCAGAGTTGGTTATTCACGGCAGGGCCATCAGCGCCGGGACTAAAAATATCGGGGAGAAACAACTCATCGCATCTGATGTCAACCTCAACCGTAACGGTATCGAAAGCCACACAACCCGACGCATCGGTTCCGGTAACATAATAGACAGTGGTGACGAGTGGAAAGGCAAGCGGATTGGGACAATCGGTGCAGCTTAAGCCCTCGGAGGGTGACCATACATAGGATACTGCCCCTTGTGCAGTAAGTTGTATCGTGTCTCCCGGGAATATCTGTCCGGAGTTCGCACTCACCACCGTGCGGCAGGAGCAGTCGTTCAGAAACACCGATGTATCGGAGCTGAACCTCAGACACTCTGAGTTCAGAGAAGCAAGGATGGTATAGTTGCCTGAATCGGGAAAGGTGTAGGATACAGGGTTTCCATTTAATACGCCACCCGAGACACCCATGTTCCAATTGACCGAACTGTTGACGCCAATGACCTGAATATTGATTTCTCTTGTGAGACAATCATAAGAATAGCTGAGAAGCGGGTCAGGAAAGTTCCTGTCCGGCACTCTGGCAGGGAGTCCGAGTAAGCATAAACCCGATAGGGCCACTGCTGCATTCACGAAGCCACACGATGTTCCCGGACTGTTGGGGTTTGAGATGGCCGCAATCAGATTGGCTGCACCCAGAGCCACATAGAGTTTATTATCGGGAGCCTGTTCAATCTGAAAAGTAGGAGAATTCGGTGTACCCACCAGTGTGCAGGAGTTGGCAATGGAAAGTGAATCGTAGGTGCTAAGATCGACCTGAAAGACCGAGACGGTATTCGAATAATAAAACTTCGAGCCATCAGGAGAAAAGCATCCGCCGTATTTACGAATTGTTGAAAACGGGCCGGGCGGGGTATTATCGAGGACTTCGACCTTGAGGGGATTTGAGATTTGCCCGGTGGTTTTATTAAAATCAAAAAACTCCAGAAACCTTGTTCCATCAAGAGGGAGACCAATACGCGTTCCATCAGGGCTTGCCTTCACAGAGCCGTAAAAGGGAACATTGGGACTGGGGAGGGAATTGTCGGTGGCAATGATCGTACCTACCGCACTCACCACCGGAATGGTACTAACATCGCAGCCGGTGACCTTAAAAGAGAGAAATTCATTGTTGTTACAGCGGTGCACGATAACCCAGTAGCCGCGAATGTCTTCGCTTCTTACCACCGTTATTTTCTCAGTAAGCGAATCGGTGAAGAGCGGAATATTTTTCCTGTTGACATCAACATCACCCAATCCGCCATTTAAGGTCATGTCTACCACCGTGTATTGCAAACCATTGTAAACAGGCGGAATATCATATTCCATATCGTCGAGGGTAAATACATAGTATTTATCCGGATTTTCAGGGAAGGGAACGATAAGAGGTCCCTGTGATGCAGATTTATAAGCCCCTCCGTTTAACCCGTTTCCGTTCGCCATAGGCGCATTGTTGGCATTCCATACCGTAACACCATCGGTATAAAACAAGAGATTGCCGGTGGTCGGATGCGATACGGTAGCACACTGCTCATTGCTGTACACCTGTGATGTAAGCACGCCATCGGGCACAGGACCGGAGAAATTCAACAGTCCATAATAACCGAAAGTCCAGTTATTGTTTTGTGCCTGTGCAAAGGTATCATCTGACCTAAAAAAGAGAAGAAACAAAAAAACAAAGACAAGAGGCACTGACCTTTGAAATACGCAGAGCGTCATTGTTTTTAAGATTTTAAAAAACATCATAATTTGAAGCATTATTCTGCTTCCGGCAAAATTAATCATGCCGTGATAAGAGTTTGGAATTCTTGCGTTTTTTTTTGATGAAAAGTTAAGTGCTGTGTGTGTTAAGTTAAAAAGGTTTAGTCCCTGC
The DNA here is from genome assembly GCA_044337805.1 of Bacteroidia bacterium. GTDB lineage: Bacteria > Bacteroidota > Bacteroidia > UBA4408 > UBA4408 > JBEGML01. The sequence goes on along the minus strand of JBIIMV010000289.1, from coordinate 335 downwards.
CTTTTGTCGGCAGGATTTTTTACATCCGAACATTAGCGCACAAGTGTAACGGTTCCTTTACGGTCTATTACTTGTCCGTTGCCGAGTTCCGCATAAAGTTTGTAGGCATACAGACCCGGACTCACTGCATTACCTTTGTATGTTCCATCCCAACAGGAGTCAATATCAGTTGTTTCAAAAACCTGTTCACCCCAGCGGTTATAAATCATCAGACTGAACAGGCGAATACAGTTGCTGAAGACACACAGGCGCTCGTTTACGACAGGGCCATTGCCATCAGGGGTGAAAATATCGGGCATGAAGAGTTCGTTACACTTTACTTCAACTGCAATACG
>JBIIMV010000288.1:0-3191 GCA_044337805.1 Bacteroidia bacterium | reverse complement strand
TTAATTCCGACACCATCACAGTAAACGTAAATCCCGCTCCTGCACCGAGTGCTATTGGAAGTACTATTAGTTCTCCTCAAAGCGTTACTTTGAACGCTACCGGAAACAATCTGGTGTGGTACGATGCTCAGACCGGTGGCAACATGCTAGGAACCGGAAATTCATATACTACTCCAATTATCAATACCACTACTTCATACTGGGTAGAAGATGTTTATGATTATACATTGCCGGATGGAGTTTCAGGAAGAACTTACCTTGGAACAGGCGGCTACAACGGAGCAGGTAGTAACTTTTCTCTTAATTTTACTGTGCTAGAGCCTTGTACTCTCAAGACAACAAAAGTTTACACCGACTCGATGGGTATTCGTATCATTGAGCTTCGTGACGGACTGGGAGTAGTCCTGAATTCAGTGCAGGTGGACGTTCAATCTGACTCATCCCGTATTACCCTTAATTTCCCCCTTACTCCCGGTAATTATCGTCTTGGTACTAATGGTGCTCAAAACACTACCTCTTTTGGTAATGCCAATCCATATTTCAAACGTAGTCAGGGTGGAACGGTTTATCCTTTCGATGCAGCTGACGGCCTTGATCCTGCCATCAGTATAACCGGCAATAGTGCTGGTACAGGTGGAACTGCTAACTATTACTATTTCTACGACTGGGAAATTGTTCATCCCGAAAATCTTTGCATCTCTTCAAGAACCGAAGTGGTGGTAGACTTGATTCTCTCTTCTGAAACAAACGCTGGCCTGAATGGAAATATTTATCCTAACCCTGCTACTTCACTCATCAATGTAAATGCAGGCTCTATGGCAAATGTTCACATTGAACTATTTGACCTTTCCGGAAGACTTGTTGAAAGAACTTTTAATAAGGGCGCAGGAAATGTATTTACTCTTTCTGTTGAGGGTATGGACAGAGGTGTGTATATGGTTCGTGTAAGCAATGAATCAGGAAGCACCACCCATAAAGTGGTTCTCCAATAAGCAACTTTCTTCATTGAAATAAAAAAGGCCGCAAAATGCGGCCTTTTTTATTTATTGGAAATACCTGCAACATCTTCAGGATAATAGCTTCATCCGAGTGAAGTAAGGAAGTTTTTCGCTATGCTGCGGTGCTTCTCCTGTTTGCCTGCTTCCATTTTATCGAAGGTCCTGATCAGCATGCCAAGTCTCGGATTGCTGAGAAAAAAAGTCCTTTGTTTATCCATGAAGTTCCAGAATAATGCATCCCAGATTTCACACCAGGGCCCTTTTGCATAATCGCTCATCTTCAGAAGGTAATTGCTCCCGCTGATGTAGGGTTTGGTTGACATCATGCCGCCATCGGCAAACTGACTCATGCCATATACATTTGGCACCATAACCCAGTCATAGGCATCAATATACATCGACATAAACCAGTGGTAAACTTCATCGGGGTCGAATTCGCACAACAGCATGAAGTTTCCAATTACCATTAGCCTTACGATGTGATGGCTATAGGCTGTTTGTTCCAGATTCTTTATCTCATGGTCTATGGGTAGAATTCCCGTGGTGCCGTTCCAGAAAGAAGCAGGAATTTTCCTGTCGAAATTCCAGAAGTTGCGGCAACGCTCTTCACGACCTTTGTATCGGTAAACAGCTCTTATGAATTCGCGCCACCCTGCAACCTGTCGTACAAAACCTTCCAGCGAAGCCAGCGGAATGCGCTCATGTTTTGCAGCATACGCAACGACCTCTTCAAGCACCTGTTCCGGAACCAGCAGTCCGGTGTTGAGCATGGGTGTTATCACCGAATGATGCAGACTGCTATGTTTGATGGTGATGGCATCTTCATACGGGCCAAAGTCTTCGAGGCGCTCTTCAATGAATATCTTTAGCCATGTCGCCGCATCCTCATGATGCAGGGGATAGGGTGGGAGCTCAGGAAGCTTGCCGGGATTTTCAGGAAACTCGTTGGCTATCGAAACCGTCGATTCTGTCCAGATGCGGTCTTTTTTCAATAAAGGGAGTTCCGGTGCCTGTCTGCCCTTTGGCCATGGTTTGCGGTTGTCGGTGTCATAGGTCCATTTGCCGCCAAGCGGCCCTCCTGAGCTGTCAAGCAACAGGCCTCTTTGTTTACGTTGTGCAACATAGAAGTCTGTCTGAAAAAATTTCTTCCTCCCGATAAAATAAGTATCCAGTTCTGAGGTGGTATTGATGAAGCCCGGATTGCCCATGGAAAGAAGTTTTATCGCGGTTTCAGAACAGGCTTTCTTTAACCTTCTTTCCAGCCAGTCATCATCCGTATCAGAAACAGAAAGGGTGCTGAATCCTTCTGCTTTCAGAAAGGCAGGTAATTCCCGAATATCTGAGATGGTTTGTTGACAATCGATATACCTCGTGCGATAGCCTTTTTTTCTGAGTCTGTTTTCAAAATGTTTCATGCAGGCCCTGTGGTAGGCCAGCTTGATTTTATGAAATGGAAACTCTTTAAAGAACAGATGTTCTTCAATGAGAATGATTTCTGCTTCTTTCGAAGGGAAGCTTGTCTCGCTGAAGAGCTGATGCGGAAAGACAATATGTGCCTGCATTATTTTTTGTTTTTTCTACAGGCATCGCTGCAAAAGAGAATTTCATCCCAACAGCGTTCCCATTTTTTTCTCCATGTGAAAGGCCGCAAACAGGTTTTACAAACCTTGGTCGGCAAATGATTTTTCTCTATGGTTTTGCCCCGAAGATTTTTCATGAACGAAAGGCCCGGTGAAAGGCCGGTTCTGCCTGTCTCCAGAATTTTGAGAAAGAAGAAAAATAGCCCGTCACCTCAGGGAAGATCTTTCTCGAAGGCTCCGCCTTGCCCTTGTAATGCCGGGTTGTAGGATGTGCCTTATAAATGATGGTTCTTCGTCCGGCTAACCTGTATAGACTTTCAAATGAGTCATGCATCATCTGCAGCCCCGGTATTTTTGATGCGAGTTCAAAAACGAAATTCATCACATCGGGCGAAGATGGATAGCGCTTGAAAAATTCCGGTTCCAGCAGAAGAATGCGATTTGCCTCCATCTCTTTGTGCCAGTCGGGATCAAGGTTGTAAAAGTGGTAGATGAGTATGGGTTTTTCCGGGTGCAGATTCGGCTCTGCTGTTTCCGGTAATGATGTAGTGAGGGCCGGTTGAGTAAGGTCCTGAAGAACATGTGGAATTTTTGTTTTTTCCAGTTCTTCATA
>JBIIMV010000287.1:0-3205 GCA_044337805.1 Bacteroidia bacterium | reverse complement strand
AGCAATACAGGGTCAGGGGGTAGAAGTTCTTTCGCATCAAACTACGAGCAGGCTCAGGTTGTTGACAAAGGAAGGTACAACAGATTTTCGCCAGCCACCGCTTCAGGTGGGGTTCAATCGGGTGTGCGACCTTCTGACCAAAGGCCTGTCAATGCCTCCAGCGGAGCTGGAAGTGTGCAGACAACACGTCCAAGTGTGGGTAATAATGTTCCTTCGCCATCTAAGCCTGATGTTGCACGTCCGGCCGGCAACCAGGCTGCCACAGGTGGTGTAATTCAGCAAAGGCCTGGCGGCATTAACGATGCTAACAGTCAGAACATTCCTCCATCAAATCTCAATATTCCAAGTCAGGTAAAGGATCGTCCAGGTCAAAACGCCTCATCTATGGGTAATTCCCGTCCGGTTAGACCTGATTGGGTCAGACCTTCTGTTCCGGGAAACGTTGTGAATACCAATCAGAATCGTCCTGCCGTTACCAATACTCCCACTACCGGAGGTTATTCACGTCCAAGTTCTGATGTTTACACTAAGCCCCAGGTCCCTTCCGGTAATTTCAATTCAAACGTTCCTTCAGGTCAGAGCAGACCTGAAAGGCCTTCCGGAAATTTTAGTTCCGGTCAGAATGATCGTCCGGTGCAACCGGCAACACGTCCTGCGCCGGCAGATGATTACTACAGCAGGCCTTCAAGGCAGGAAAGACCAACCCAGAATTACACAACGCCACGTGGAGATTTTAATTCGGGTACTGCGCCATCCGGAAACTATCAGCCTTCCAATCGCCGTGATAATCAGCAGTCGCGTCCCGGAAGAGATTTTTCGACTCCATCCAATTCAAGACCGGGTTCTGAATTTAGCAGACCTCAGCCCAGTAGGCCAAGTATGGATGCGCCGAGGCCTTCAAACAGGGGTAGTTACCAGGCACCATCGGGTGGAGGCGGAAGAAGCGGTGGCAGTATTGCGCCGACCAGAAGTGCTCCTTCCGGAGGAGGTTTTGGTGGAGGTAGCAGGTCCGGTTCATCCAGTCCAAGAGGCGGCACATCAGTTGGAGGCCGCAGATAATTCACTATAAAATAAATCAGTTTATGAACGCCCGAATATCAGGTGCCGGTCTTTTTCTGGCCATTTTTTTAAGCTGCAGCAGTTTGCATGCCCAAAATGAAGATGATGCATTACGTTACTCCAAAACTATGTTTGGTGGAACGGCCCGAGGAATTGGATTGGCAGGTGCCACCGGAGCAATGGGAGCAGACTTTAGTTCGCTCTCTGTAAATCCTGCCGGTTTAGGAATGTTTCGACGCTCGGAATTTACATTAACACCCCAGTTGCTGATTCGCGGTGCTAATACCCAATATTTGGGAAGCTCACGTTCTGATGAAGATGCGGCGCTGAATTTTCAAAACTGGGGTTTTGTTTTCACAGGAAAAGTTGATGATAATTCCACCTCCGGCTGGAGAATGGTATCATTGGGTGTAGGATACAACAGGCTTGTGGATTTTAGCTCTAGAATTGTTGCCAGCGGCAATAATGCCTCAAGTTCGTACCTTGATGTTTTGCGTGATCAATCTAACGGAAGCGCGCCTCAGGCCTTGGATGCCTTCAGTACCTCTTTGGCATATAATTCTTATCTGACAAGTCCGTTCCCCGACAGTATCGCCTTGAATCAGTATTTTACTGAAATGCCTTCGCTAATAAACAAATCGCAGACCCGTACTATTCAACAGAGCGGAGGAATTGGCGAGACCGTAATTTCGTTAGGGGGGAATTATAGTGATCGCTTGTTTATTGGCGCCACATTAGGATTTCAGCGAATCAGATTTTCACAGATCAATACTTATTCGGAGGAGGATATTGATCAAAAAGTTCCTTTGAATTACTATGACGAGATTAATGATCTCACCACTGATGGATCCGGCATAAACATGAAAATCGGAGCTATATATATGCCTGCAGATTTTTTCAGATTCGGATTTGCTTTACACACACCCACCTTTATGCGCCTTACAGATTCATATCAAACAAGTATCTATGCCTATTTTGATAGTTTGGGTAGTCCAAAGATTGCCGAATCACCTCAGGGAAATTTTGATTACAGGCTGAGGACTCCCTTCAGATTCGTTGGCAGTGCGGCTTTTGTTTTTAATAAGATGGGTCTTCTTAGTTTTGATTATGAATTTGTGGATTACCGTGATGCCAGGTTGAGAAGTGGTGTATTTTCTTTTGGTCAGGCGAACAGCAATATTGCAGTGAAGTATCAGACAGCAGGCAATTTGCGTGTGGGAACAGAGTGGAAGATTGCCGATTTTTACATTCGCGGAGGCTATGCTTTGTATGGCAGTCCGTTCTCTGATAATCGCTTTGGTGGTGCAATGCGCGGCATAACAGGCGGATTCGGATACAGAGGGGATGGACTTTTTGTAGATGCCGGTTTTATCAGTTCAAAATCGAGTCAGTCTCAGTTCATTTACAACTCAATGTATAATGGCAATCTGATGCGTTCTGATTTAAATAGCCTGGCTTTGGTGTTTACAGTTGGATATAAGTATTAATCAAAAAATTTCTGCCAACATACATCTGGCACTTCCTCCACCGGTTTTCTCAATAAAGTTGACAGGAAATACAAGAAGCTCTGCATGTTGCCGGAGCTTCTTTATTTGTTCAGTATTAAATGCGAGCATTGCCGTTTCGGACATGATCCAGAAAGGCGTTCCTGATTGATTGCAAGCAAACAAGATATTGCCACAGAAATGTTGCATTTGATGTGCGGAAATTATTAATATTTCACGTTCGCTATCTGCTATACTATTGAATAAGGGCAGATGAAAACCATCCTCGACAAGTTCTTTTGCCAGAATCATCAGTTTTGGTGAAATGGCTTGAATGACATTAGTGTGGTAGACATTGGCACCCTGAAAAGGAATAGTTTTATAGCTTGTAATGGCATAGCCTGTAGCCATGCAGAAATGTTCAATGGCCTTTGGACTTGTGCGCGCAGAAAGGGCAGCCCAACCGCAGTGTTTCTGATGATCAAAAATCAGCGAGCCGGTTCCTTCAAGAAAGGCATTTTCATTTTCGAGGAAGCTGAGATCGATTGTTTCACTTACAATAACTCCCTGTGAACTGAGCCATGCTCCGAATTCAGGAATTCTTTCCTTTCGCCGCGAGGGGCTTTGCATGGGGAATAATACAAGTCTTTTATCAGGGAGAT